>DASQJL010000054.1 GCA_035631035.1 Candidatus Binatia bacterium
CATGCCGGGGATGAACGGCTACGATGCCTGCCGCGCCATCCGGAGCGAGCCGTGGGGGCGCGACATCTTCATCATCGCGCTGACGGGGTGGGGCCAGGCCGAGGACCGCGATCGCACGCGAGCCGCCGGCTTCGACCTGCACGTCGTCAAGCCGGCGGAGCCCGCGACGATCGCGGAGATCCTGGCGCGCCCCATTCCGGAGTCGGTCCGGCGCTAGACCCCTACGGCGTGCTGGCGCACGCCTGCAGCGCGAACCCCTGCGCGAGACGCACCGACACCGAGTGGATCTCGTCCAGGTCGTCGGTCACCTTCTTCGTGAAAGTGGCGCGTCCGCCCGCACTGGCCGTGTAGCGGTTGATCACGTCGTCCTCGGAGTAGGGCTCCAGCTCGCAGGTGCCGTTGTCGTAGTACAGCGAGACGTACTCGGTGCCGGGCTGAAGGCCGGTGACGTTCACGGTGATGAGCGTCCCGCCCTGCGGCAGCGAGGTGAGCATGACGCGCCCGCTCACCCCCGAGCCGTTCACCTCGGTGAGCGTGGCGTTGACGTGACGGTCGGCGCCGGTCGCGACGGCCGCCCCGATGGAAAGGGCAAGAAGCGAAAGCAAGAGCACGGTAGCGCGGAACGGCTTCATGGGCTTCCTCTTCGCTCTGCCCCGACGACCCCACGGCCCGGGAGGGTCCCGGGCCCACTCCTGAGTCTCTCCCGACGGGCGTTTGTTACAACGAAGCGGCTCCGGCGAGGGCTGGGGCTCGCCCCGCGTGCAGGCGCCCGCGAACCCCATCACAACGAAGCGGCCCCGGCGAGAATCACCGGGGCCGCCGCGTCCATGTGACTGGAAGGGGGGACTGGGGGAATCGCACTCCAAGAGCCTTGCGCCGCGACCGGCCACGGCCGGCCGCGAGCATCAGCTCGCGTACACGCTCTCGCGCTCCTCCCGCTTGTTCGGCAGCGGCTCCTCGGCCGCCATCTCGCGCCGCCTCGACGTCGTGACGTGCGGCTTCAGGATCACCTTCGTCCAGCCGCTCACCCGGGCGTCGAACTGCTTGTAGGCGTCGGGACCCTCGGCCAGCGGCAGCTCGTGGGAGACGATCAGGGACGGCCGTGCCTTCCCGTGGCGGATCAGCTGCATGAGCTTCCGGTTCCACCGCTTCACGTTGGCCTGCCCCGAGCCCATCGTGAGCCCCTTCTCGAAGAAGCGGCCCATCTCGAAGGCGATCTGCCCCTGCTTCTCCAGCCGGTCGGGGCTCTTCGGGTCCTCGGGGGTGAAGACGCCGACGACGCCGATCGCGCCCGTGGGACGGACCGATTCCACCAGATTGTTCATCGTCATGTTGGGGTGCTCGTGCCCCTCGACGTCGTGCGCCTGGTAGCCGACGCACTCGCACCCCTTGTCCGCGCCCTCGCCCTCGGTCAGCTCGAGCACCCGGTCCACGGGGGACGTCTTGGAGTCGTCGATCGGGATCGCCCCGATCTTCTCGACCAGGGCGAGCCGGGCGGGGATCCGGTCCACGACCATGACGCGGGCGGCGCCGCGAAGGTACGAGGAGTAGGCAGCCATGAGCCCCACCGGGCCGGCCCCGTACACGACGACCGTGTCGCCGGGAACGACGCACGCCCGCTCGGCGGCCTCGTATCCGGTCGGGAAGATGTCCGCCAGCATCACGTAGTCCGATTCCTTGTCGGCGGCGTCCTCGGGCAGGACGAGGCAGTTGAAATCGCCGTAGGGCACACGCAGGTACTCGGCCTGTCCCCCGTCGTAGGGCCCCATGCCGGCGTAGCCGTAGGCCGCTCCCGCGTTGGGGGGGTTCATCGTCAGGCAGGCGCCGGTGTACCCGCGCTCGCAATTCTTGCAGCAGCCGCAGCTCACGTTGAACGGAACGCACACCCGGTCTCCTACCTGGACCAGGCGCACGGCCTCGCCCACCTCGATCACCTCCCCGAGGTTTTCGTGGCCGAGCACCTTTCCCTTCTCGACGTCGGTGCGTCCTTCGTACATGTGCAGATCGGAGCCGCAGATGTTCGTGCTGGTGATGCGCACCAGCACGTCGGTGGACTCTTGGATTCGCGGATCCGGAACATCCTCGACGCGGATGTCGCGCGGACCGCGATAGACGAGTGCTTTCATAGGACCTCCGCCCGACGGGCGGAGCCCGGAAACATCCCGGGCCCCGCTCCCGCCAGCGAGTTGTGCGTTACGGCGTCGCGGTCGCGCAGGCCACCAGCACCTGCCCCGTCTCGGTCCGGATCCCGAGCGAGCCGATCGCGCTCGGGTCGGTGTCCAGACGGGTCGTGTAGTTGAGCGAGCCGTTCGACTTCGCCGTGAAATGGTTGAACGTCTTGGCCGTGTTGTCCGTCTCGAGGGTGCATCCGGTGCTCGTGGACCAGGTCAGGAAGTACTGGCTGCCCGACTGGAGTCCCTCCACGCGCACGTGGACGATCGTCTTGCCGTTGGGGAGCGGCTGCAATACCGCGGTCCCCGAGGCGTTGGACTTGCCGCCCTCGGTGTCCATCACCGTGAAGGTGTAGGTCGTGCTCTTGGGGGATGCCGCGTGCGCGGTGATGGCGTTCAGACCGAACAGGGACAGGACGAGCAGGGGAAGAATCAGCTTCTTCATGACGGTCTCCTTTGGCCGGTTACTTGCGAAAGACGAAAACTGTGCCACCTCGGGCCCTCGTGCCGCGGAACCCCCGGGGACGGCCTGCGGAGCCCCTTCGCGCCGCTGTGCCGTTCCACACAGGGAGTGTTCCATCCCGAGCACGCGCCCTGAGTCCGGCGACGACGATCTCGGTTCCGGCCCTGCGCTTCGCTTCCCGCGAGGCGCCTGGGGGCCGTGGTGGAAGGGCGGCTGCAGGGAGCGGGCCAGCGTGGATGGCTCGAATCGGCCGGCGGGGCCACGGCGGGAGAATCGAGGCCGAGGGTTCGATCGAGCCTCACTTTTCTTGATCGCGCAGGATCATGGGAGCAGACTTGACCCGCGGACCGGATCGCGGAATGCGGGAGCAGAGTCGACCCGCGGACCGGATCGCACGGAAACACCGGGGAGACGACATGAACGCCATCGGACCTTCATCCCCCGACGAGCGCGAGCTGATGCGCTCGCTCCACGAAGGCAGCGTCGCCGCGCTGGGCGCCCTCTACCGGCGCACGGCGCCCTACCTGTACCCGCTCGCCTTCCGGATCGTGGGCGCGCGCGAGCGCGCCTGCGCGGTGATCGAGGATCTCTTCGAGGAGATCTGGCGCGACCGGTCCCGCTGGCGCGGCGCCGTGGAGATTCCTGCCGTCGAGTGGATCGCGCGCTGCCGCGAGCTGGCGCTGGCGCAGACCGGACCCGATTCGCGTCGCCCCGACCCGGTACACCCCGGTCCGGGGCATCCCGATCCGGGGCATCCCGATCGCCGACATTCCGGTCCAGGGCGCCTCGATCCGCGCCGTCCCATGACGGAGCCGATCGCGTCCGGACCGGTTCTCACCCGCGCCCTCCCCGCCGCCGGGGGCGCGCTCCCCGACCCGCGCCTCGTCGCGCGCGAGGCGCTCGCGTCCCTTCCCGAGACCGACCGCCGCGCCCTGGAAGAGGCCTACTTCCATGGCGCGAACGCGCGGGAGGTCGCCGTGTTGATCGGCGCCGCGACCAGCGACGCCGCCATGATCCTCCGGAGCGCGCTCGTGCGCTTCCGCGAGCACATCGCCGAGCGCGGACAGGTCGCCGAGGGCGAGGCCGCGCCCGCCGCGGCCGGGGGCGCGTCATGATCGAGGCGACGGCTTCGGGGAGGGCGTCATGATCGAGGCGACCGCGCTGCGCGCCCTGGGGATCCTGGGGGGCGAGACGCTCGTCCGTCTGATGGGACGTCTTCGCGAGGGCGACGAGGCGCTGGAGGACGACCTCCGGGAGATGGAGCGGACCGCTTCCCTCCTCGCGCTGACGGCCCCGCCGGCCGAGCCGCCCGCCG
This sequence comes from Candidatus Binatia bacterium, assembly GCA_035631035.1. Lineage (NCBI taxonomy): Bacteria > Candidatus Binatota > Binatia (SeqCode) > Binatia bacterium. Next base: position 3,950 of record DASQJL010000054.1, read on the forward strand.
AGCTCGAGCGCCGCGTCCTCTCGCGCGTGGCGGCCGAGGGCTACTACTTCCTTCACGAGCGGGAATCCGAGTGGGAGCCGTCGAAGGTTCCGGGCGCATGGCTTCGCCGGCTCTTCATCCACGCGCGGGAATCGCGCGAGACCCGGCTGGTCCGCCTGACCGCATCGGCCCCCGCCTCCGCCATCGCGGAAGTGGCCGGCTGCGGCTTCTATCTTCTCTCCGGCGATCTCCACGTCGACGGAGAGCATCTGGAAATCGGGGACTACTACCACGCGAGCGGCGAGGCGCCGACGGGGCGCACCGACCAGGGGTGCGTTCTCTTCACCGTCCTGGCCGGCGGTCCCTCGCGCGGCAAGTCCCGTTCGCGATCGATCGTGCGCGCGTCCGAGGGAGCGTGGAAGGAGATCTCCCGCGGCGTGACGACGAAACGGCTGGGAGAAGACCCGGAGCGGGGGCTCCGGACGAGCCTCCTTCGCATCGAGCCCGGCGCGAGCTGGGAGTCGCACCGGCATGAAGGCACGGAGGAGCTGTTTCTCGTGCGCGGCGATTGGCGCTGCCTGGGCACGAACCTCCACCCGGGCGACTACCACCGCGCCGGGCCGGGCACCGAGCACGAGACCACGACCTCATCGGCCGGCTGCAAGCTGATCGTCGTGAGCCAAACGTTGGAATAGCCACGCATGTCCCGCCGCAAGCCTGGCCCCGCGAACGGAGACGCCACCCCCGCCGACCGGATCGCGGAGACGCTGCGGCTCAAGGGCCCGCTGACCGCCGCGGAGATCGCCCGCGAGCACGGCTGCGGCGCCGTGGCGGTGCGCGCCCAGCTTCGGAATCTCGAGTCCGCGGGCTACGTGGCCCGGAACACGGAACGCCGGCCGATCGGACGTCCCGTGTCCCGCTACGCCCTGACCGGCGACGCCGAATCGCTCTTCCCCAAGCGCTACGACCATTTTTCGGCCCACCTGATGGACGCGATCGTGGAAGCGTTCGGCGAAGAGGGGCTGGTCCGGATCCTGGAGCGCTGGGAGGAGGACCTTCACGAGCGGCTCGACGCGGGCCTGCCGGGCGATCCCGCCGCACGGCTCGAGGCGCTGGCCCGCCATCAGACCGAGAACGGCTTCATGGCGTCGGTCCGCTCGGATGAGGAGGGCGTGGCCCTGGTCGAGCGGAACTGCCCCATCGTCGCCATCGCGGCCCGCTACCCGCAGATTTGCCGTCACGAAGCGGCCCTCTTCGGACGTACGTTGAAGTGGAAGGCCACGCTTCAGACGTGCCAGGCGACGGGCGACGCCGCGTGCGTGTTCCGGCTCGGCCGGGCGCCGCGCAAGGCGGGGTAGCGCCTCGCCGGCCCAGGCGACCGGCGCGTCCCTCACGAAAGGAGTCTCCGTGCCCAAGATCCGCGTCGCGCTCGCCGACCGGCAGGAGATCGCCGACGGAACGTACGCGTTCACCCTGGATCTGAAGGGCCAGCCCTTCCCGTACAAGGCCGGCCAGACGGTGGACCTCACCTACGCCGACATGCCGCGGAGCGACGCCGCCGGCAATCGGCGCACCTTCTCGATCGCATCGGCGCCGGGGCACGACCGCCTGCTCGTGGCGACGCGCGACCGCGGAAGCGCGTTCAAGCGCTCGCTGGTCGAGGCGCCGATGGGAACCGAGCTGGAGGCGGACGGGCCCTACGGCTCGTTCACGCTGCCGAACAAGCCGGTCCACGCGGTGCTCCTCGCCGGAGGCATCGGCGTGACGCCCTTTCGCGCGATGGCCGAGGACGCGATCGAGCGATCGCTGGACCACACGCTCACCCTCATCCACTCCAACCGCACGCCCGAGGAGTCGCCGTTCCTGCTGGAGCTCCTGAACTGGGCGACGAAGCACGACCGCTTCGAATACAAGCCGACCATGACGCGCGCCGAGCGGTCGAAGAAGGGGTGGAAGGGAGAGCGGCGGCGCGTGGAGGCCGCGGCGCTACGGGAGTGGCTGCCCAAGGGGGGCGCCTCGGTGCACTACGTGGCCGGCCCCGAGCGATTCGTGAAGGGGGCGACCGAGGCCCTGCGCGGCGCGGGGGTCGACGAGGATCTGATCCGCGCGGAGGAGTTCCCGGGGTACTAGGAGTCCAAGCGAAAGGCGCGCCCTTCCTGAAAAGAGCGCGCCCTCGTCCTGCCTGGCGCGTCGCCCCGCAGCGGCGCGCCTACCAGACCCCTGCTTCAGGAATCGCGAAACCCTACTTCAGCAGCACCATCCGCTTCGACATCGTGTACTCGCCCGCCTCGAGCTTGTAGAAGTAGACGCCCGAAGCCGCCGGCGCGCCGGTCTCGTTCCGCCCGGTCCACGACACCTCGTGCGTTCCCGCCGGCATCGAGCCGTCGAGCAGCGTGCTCACCAGCCGTCCGCGCGCGTCGTAGACCCGCAGCCGGACCGGCTCCGAACGCGCGATCGCGAAGCGGATCCTCGTGACCGGGTTGAAGGGGTTCGGCCGGTTCTGCTCGAGGGCGTAGCCCGCGGTGACCGGCGGCGTCCCGATACCGGTGATGACGGTGCGCGTTCCCAGCCGGACGGTGATCGTGTTCACGCCCGCGGACGACCCGGCCGTGATCACGTCGACCAGTCCGTCGTGATTCAAGTCGTCGGCCACGAGGCTCTGGACCGGATCGTTCATCGAGAAGACGATCGGCGCCGCGAACGAGCCGCTGCCGTCGTTCTTGAGCACGGCGAACGCCGCCTGCGTCGCGCTGCCGACCAGGAGATCGAGGTCGCCATCCTGGTCCACGTCCGCCACGGCGATGTCGCTCGGCGACGTGATCGCGCTGAACGCGCTCGAGCCGAGGAAGGCGCCCGGCGTCGCGGGGTTCTGGAGCCGCACGACGGCCCCGCCGCCTGCCATGTCGCTCGCGGCAATGTCGGGACGGCCGTCTCCGTTCAGGTCGGCGACCACCACGTGGCCAGGCTGCGTTCCCATCGTGAGCGTCGTCCCCGTGAAGGAGAAGGCGCCGTTGCCGAGCATCAGATCCACCTCGCCGCACCCGCCCGTGGCGACCACGGCGTCCAGCTTCCCGTCCAGGTTCACGTCGGCCAGGTCCACGTCGACCTCGCCGCATCCGGCGCCGCCCGGCAGGGCGGAGAGCACGGCCGCCGCATAGCCGCCGCTGCCGTTTCCGGAGTAGGCCTTGATCGAGCCTGAGCCGGTCTCGTCCGAGACCACGTCCAGCGTTCCGTTGCCGTCGAGATCGCCGACGGCCACGTCGTGCGAGGTGCCGCCCGAGTCGACGTCGCTCTTGGGCCCGAGACCGCCGGCGCCGTTTCCGAGGAGGACCGAGATCATTCCGGTCTGTCCCACGGTGAGCGCGTCCACCTTGCCGTCCTTGTTCAGATCCCCAGTCGCGATCGCCCGGATCGACGTGCATGCCGCATAGCCGGTGCCCGACTGCAGGCTGCCGTTGCCGTCGCCCAGGTGGAGCGTGACGGCGTTCGTGCCGGCAGCCGCGGCTGCCGCGTCGCGGCGTCCGTCACGATTGAAGTCGGCGACCGCCAGTCCGCGCGGATCGGCTTCGGTCGCGAAGGCCTGCGGCGGAAGCCAGCCGCGCTGCGGGATCTTGTCGATCACCGGTCCCTTGTTGCGAAGCAGGGTGACGGTGTTGCTCGTCTCGCCCACGATCGCGACGCTGATGCGGCCGGTCCCGCTCCAGTCGCTCACCGCCATGATCTGGTGGCCGATGTTCAGGGTGCCGGCGGCGCCGCGTCCCGCGAATCCGTAGCCGTTCTCGGTGAAGGTGCCGCTCGCGCTCCCCCGGAGCGTCCAGAAGAAGCCGAACGAATGGCCCATCAGGAGATCGAGGTTGCCGTCATTGTCGAGGTCGGCGGCCTCGATCGAGAACGCGATCGAGGAGGTGTAGTAGACCGTGCTGGGGGCGAAGGTCCCGTTGCCGTTTCCCAGCATGACGGAGACCTGGAACTGGTCGTCGGTCATCGCCAGGTCCATCTTGCCGTCCTTGTTGAAGTCGGCCGCCGTGATGGCCCGCTTGGGCAGGTTCAGCTCGAGCGCGGTCTCGGCGCCGAACGTGCCATCGCCGTTCCCCAGCCGGATCAGCAGGCCGCCGAAACCGACCAGGCCGCCGGCCACGGCGAGATCGGGCTTGCCGTCGTTGTTGAAGTCCGCCACCGCGACGTCCGTCGGTCCCAGGTTGCTCACGGAATAGTCCACCTTGGGCGCGAAGGATCCCGCGCCGTTGCCCATAAGCACCGAGACCTTGGCGGAGGCGTTGTTCACGACCACGAGGTCCATCTTGCCGTCGGCGTTCAGGTCGGCCGCCCGCAGCGCCACCGGCTTCGTTCCCACGGCGAAATCGACTTTCGGGAGGAAGGCGTTCAGGCCGTTGTTGCGCAGGAGCGAGACGGTGTTCGCCGTCTGGTTGGCGGTGACGATATCCGTCTTGCCGTTCCCGTCGAAGTCCGCCGCCACGATCGCGTCGGCGCCGGCTCCGGTCGGGAAATCGTGCCGTTCGAGGAAGCTGCCCGACCCGGCGTTGAACAGCACCGAGATCACCGACGTGCCGCGACAGGCGACGACCAGATCGGGAAGGGCGTCCGCATCGATGCGGGCGAAGACCGCGGCGGAGGGGCCCGCCGCCGTTCCCAGCGCGCACGCGTCGCCGAAGGTTCCGTTGCCGTTGCCCAGATCGCAGCCCGGCAGCCCGTAGACGATGTCCGAATGCCCGTCGCCGTTCAGGTCGGCGACGACCACGTTCGTGAGCACGAAGTTGATCGGGAGCCCCGCGCTGGTGTCGATCGGCGGAAACACGATCGGATCGAGCGGGGTGAAGGTGCCGTCGCCGTCGCCCGCGAACACCTCGCGGCCGTCTTTGAGCAGCGCGACGAAGTCGAGCTTGCCGTCCTCGGTGAAGTCGCCGATCGCGAGCGTCTCCGAGTCGCTCAGGAACCCGTATTCCGCCGGAGGGGCGAATCCGCTCGGACCGCCGAGCGCGACCGAGGCTGAATCCTTGCCCGCGCCGTCGCGGGTCCAGATCAGGTCGAGCCGGCCGTCGGCGTTGAAGTCGGCCGTCTGCACGTCGACGATGGTCGAGCCGGTGACCAGGCGGGTCGCCGCGCCGAAACTGCCGCTTCCGTTCCCCAGGCGGTAGCAGACCTGGTTGGGCGAGGACTGGATCCAGAGCATGTCCAGCTTGCCGTCGCCGTTCAGGTCGACGAGCGACATCTCCGAGGGCGGCGAGGCTTCCGCGAAGGTGCTCCCGAGGCCGAAACCGCCCGCGCCGTTCCCCAGCACGACGCCCACGGTGTAGGGGCCGCCGCTCGGGGCGCTCGCAAACGCCAGGTCCAGCTTGCCGTCGCGATTCACGTCTCCAAGCGCGAGCCACCGGTGCCCCGCACCCGCCGTGAAAGCGGTGCGCGGGCCGAAGCCGCCCGAGCCGTCGCCCAGGAACACCGAAACGGTGTTCTCACCAGGGCCGACGTCCGCGGTGACGGCGTCGGGGATTCCGTCGTTGTTCAGATCGCCGAGGGCGAACGATCCCTTCGGGCTCGTGCCGTCGCCGAAGGACTGGAGCGGCTGGAAGGTCCCGTCGCCGTTGCCCAGGGCGCTCTGCACGCCGCCGGCCACGTTCGCGGCATAGTCCAGCTTCCCGTCCCGATTCAGGTCGGCCAGGTCGAAACGCCGGTCCTGCCCGCTCGCGGGAGCACTGGACAGGCGCGACGAGCGCCAGCGTCCGTCGGAGGTGAAATCCAGCCACCCCTGGCTGGCCCGGGCCGGGACGGCCAGGACCGCAAGCGCAAGCGCCAGAGCGGCGGCAACGAACGTGAGTCCGCAGTAGATGTTGAAATGCATAGGGTTGCCGACCGAGCGCAGCCGCATGATGACTCCTCAGGGGTCCGGGGGCCGATGAATATCATCCCGGCGGGCTGCAGGAACAGTACCAAACCAGTTGACGTTGTAAGTGACATAGTCACAATAAGAAATGGACGTCGATCGGGTGAGATTACGCTACAGTGACGCGGGTTTTCCCCCAAGTCGCTGGGAATGGCTGGATTGAGCCTGGATTGGGCTCCTACGAGGGAAACTACGGATTTTGGCGCGCCCGTATGCCATTTTCTGACGCAATAGGTTGGGGTATACTGGCGAGAGACCCCAAGATGTTGTGTTTTTTCTTGACGGGGTTCGGACCCCGTTTCGTAATGTCCCGCACAGTTCGAAGGACCCCGGCCCTGGGATGGGCCGGACGAGGGGGCCGCGCAGCCGGTGGTGCGGTCTACGGGAGGGGCGGGTTCAAGAGAGGGAAAGCATTATGGTCAGGGACCTCGGAAGCGACGGAACCGCGATCGGCGGCGAGGGAATGGCTGTCTTGGATGAAATGACGGAAACGAGCAAGAAGGCAGGAAACGGCCCGGCCAGGGCGAGGGAGAAGGGTCTTCGCTTCCCGCGCGTCTACACGCGCGCCGGGGTGAATCCCTACGACGAGGTCGAGTGGGACCTCCGCACCGCCGCGATCACCAACGAGCACGGCAAGGTCGTTTTCGAGCAGAAGGACGTCGAGTTTCCCAAGTTCTGGTCGCAGATGGCCACGAACGTGGTCGCCTCGAAGTACTTCCGCGGCCAGATGGGAATGCCCGAGCGGGAGCGCTCGGTGAAGCAGCTGATCGGCCGCGTGGCGACGACCATCGCGGGCTGGGGTCGCGCGCAGGGATACTTCGCGAGCGAGATGGACGCCCAGGCGTTCGAGGACGAGCTGACCTACCTCCTGCTGCACCAGAAGGCGTCCTTCAACTCTCCCGTCTGGTTCAACTGCGGCGTCGAGACCAAGCCGCAGTGCTCCGCCTGCTTCATCAACTCCGTGTCCGACACGATGGACGGGATCCTCACCCTCGCCAAGACGGAAGGGCTCCTGTTCAAGTGGGGCTCGGGGACCGGCACGAACTTCTCGTCGCTCCGCTCCTCGAAGGAGCACATCAAGGGCGGCGGCAAGGCCTCCGGACCGGTTTCGTTCATGAAGGGCTTCGACGCGTTCGCGGGCGTCATCAAGTCGGGCGGCCGCACGCGGCGCGCGGCGAAGATGGTCATCCTGGACGCCGAGCACCCCGACATCGTCGAGTACATCAAGTGCAAGGCCGAGGAGGAGAAGAAGGCCTGGACGCTCATCGACTCGGGCTACGACTCCTCGCTGAACGGCCCCGCCTACGCCTCGATCTTCTTCCAGAACTCGAACAACTCGGTCCGCGTGAAGGACGAGTTCATGCAGGCGGTGGAGAAGGACCGCCCCTGGACGACGAAGGCGGTCGTCGACGGCCAGCCCATGGACACCTACCGCGCGCGCGATCTCATGGGCATGATCTGCGAGGCCGCCCACCAGTGCGGCGACCCGGGGCTGCAGTTCGACACGACCATCAACGACTGGCACACCTGCCCGAACACGGCGCGGATCAACGCGTCGAATCCGTGCAGCGAGTACATGTTCCTCGACGATTCGGCGTGCAATCTGGCCTCGCTCAATCTCATGAAGTTCCTGCGCGAGGACAAGACGTTCGACGCGGAGCTCTACCGGCACGCGGCGGCCACGATGCTCACCGCGCAGGAGATCATCGTCGACAACGCCTCCTACCCCACGCCGAAGATCGAGGAGAACAGCCACAACTTCCGCCCGCTCGGCCTGGGCTACGCGAACCTGGGTGCCCTGCTCATGTCCTGGGGCATTCCCTACGACAGCGATCAGGGGCGCGCCGTCGCCGCCGCGCTGACCGCGCTCATCCACGGCGAAGCCTACCGGCAGAGCGCGCAGATCGCCGCGGAAGTCACCGGCCCCTTCCCCGGCTACGAGAAGAACCGCGAGCCGATGCTCCGCGTGATCAAGAAACACTGGTCCGCGGTGGACCAGATCGATTCGCGCGCGGTGCCGCGCGAGATCATGGACGCCACCCGCACGGTCTGGCAGGAGTGCTGGGACCTGGGCGTGAAGCACGGCTACCGCAACTCGCAGGTCACGGTGATCGCGCCCACCGGCACGATCGCCTTCATGATGGATTGCGACACGACGGGAATCGAGCCGGACATCGCGCTGGTGAAGTACAAGAAGCTCGCCGGCGGCGGGATGCTCAAGATCGTGAACAACACGGTGCCCGAGGCGCTGCGTCGTCTCGGTTACGGGGAGGACGTGGTGGATCGGATCGTGCGGTTCATCGACCAGCACGAGACGATCGAGGGAGCACCGGGGCTCAAGGATGAGCACCTCCCCGTTTTTGACTGCGCGTTCCAGGCCAAGAACGGCACCCGCTCCATCCACTACATGGGCCACATCCGGATGATGGAGGCGGTCCAGCCGTTCATCTCGGGCGCCATCTCCAAGACGGTGAACATGCCGGAGAACGCCACCCCGCAGGAGATCGCCGAGGCGTACATGGCGGCGTGGAAGGGCGGCCTCAAGGCGATCGCCATCTACCGCGACGGCTCGAAGCGGAGCCAGCCGCTCTCGACCAGCAAGGAGGATCGCGGCGTGGGCGGCAAGATGAAGCCCTCGCTGGAGGTCGTGGCGGGCGGAGCGGGTCAGCCGAAGCGGCACCGGCTTCCGGACGAGCGCCGTTCCATCACGCACAAGTTCTCGGTGGCGGGACACGACGGATATCTCACGGTCGGCATGTACGAAGACGGCAAGCCGGGCGAGATCTTCATCGTGATGGCCAAGGGAGGCAGCACCCTCTCGGGCGTCATGGACTCCTTCGCCACCGCCGTCTCGCTGGGCCTGCAGCACGGCGTGCCGCTCGAGCTTTACGTGAACAAGTTCTCCCACGTGCGGTTCGAGCCGCACGGCTTCACCAAGAACCCCGACATCCCGATCGCGAAATCGATCATCGACTATCTCTTCCGCTGGCTCGGGATCAAGTTCCTCGGGCACGTGCCGGCCTCGATGTCGCACGAGGCGGCGAAGGAGGATCCGCTGGAAGCCCACGGCGTCCAGCCGGTCTCCGACAACCAGCTCTCGCTGATCAACGGGATCCACCTGGGAGGAAGCGGACAGTACGACCCGCCGGTCGAGGACACGCCGTTCGTGTCGCAGACCGACGCCCCTCCCTGCACCGAGTGCGGCGCGATCATGGTGCGGCGGGGCGCATGCTATTCCTGCCTGAACTGCGGCGCCACGAGCGGATGTAGTTAAGAACCCATGAACCCGAGCCGGCGTCAGCCGGCGAGGGGCAAGAAGCACGAAGGGCCCGGGGAGCGATCCCCGGGCCCGATTCATTTGCGTCTTGGCGCGCCTGGAGTGGCCTGACCACGGCTAGCGCCCTGACCACGGCCGGCGCCCCAATCACGGCCGGCGCCCCAATCACGGCCGGCGCCTGCTACGGCCGTCGCCCTGATCGCGGCCGCCGCCCTGATCGCCGCAGCCGCCCTGATCGCCGCAGCCGCCCTCAGGGACGCTCTCTCTCGGATCAACATGCCCTGGGGCATGCTCCGGAGTTTACGGACCGCAAACGGTCGTTAACGTGACGTCAACGGATTCACACGCGCTGGCGCGTGTGCGGTAGTTGACGCTCCGCAAACGGTAGTTGGCTGCGTCCATGAATTCACATGGCCCGGGGCATGTTCCAGGCGCCGAAACCGCAAGCCGCGCCGAGTGGCCGTCCGGCTACCGCGATCAGCACGCCCGATGAGAACGTTGGGCGGCAGGATCAGGGCAAGCCCGACTGACGACTTACATCGACCCCGCTCGTTGCTCCGGACCTCCGCCCAGCGGCTCGCCGGTACGGGCATCCACCGCGGTGCGGCGCGGCACCGGCGTGCGCACCTGCGGCGGCAGCGCTAATGCGCGCTCGCGATGGTCGCGCAGCAGGGTGGCGCCGACGGCGACCATCCAGAGCTGGAGGGGCAGGCCCACGCCCCAGCGGCCGATGGGGCCGCGCATGGGGTTGATCGCGGCGCCGATGGTCGTGGCGTTCAGGAACTCGAAGGCGTAGAGGATCACGCCGAAGGTGGCGAACACCGCGCCGGCGAAGCCGAGCCATGCGGGCAGGATGCCCCGCGCGGCGGCCGCGAGCCCCTCGGAGATCACGGCGACGAAGAGGAGGATCCCCGCCAGCCAGAGGGCGCCCATTTTCCAGAACCAGTAGGTGTTGAAGAGCATCGTGGCCAGGCCGGGGTCGACCCCCATGAGATTGCGGATGAAGGGGTGCACGAAGAACTCGACCGAGAGGAACGCCGCCCAGAGCGACCCCGCGATCAGCGCGCAGACCATCCCGACCGAAGCGGGACCGGTGGCGCCGCGGAAATGGAGCATGAAGCCGAGGCTGACGAATCCGATGGTCGCCAGCACGAAGCCCGCGGCCAGCGCCGCGTGCAGCCACATCCAGCCGGCGCTGTCCTGGCGGACGAGCACCTCGAGGATCCGGCTCGTCTCGTTGGCGGGGGGAAGCTCGGGGAAGAGCACGATCGAGATCGCGATGCAGAGCGCGCCCAGCGCGAAAGCGATGCCCGCGGTCAGCCCCGCGGAGCGGATCCGGTCTTCCATCACGTCGGCCATGGGGTCTCCTTTCCCTGACGCGCCGCCGCGCGGCGCCTTCCCTAGATCGGCACGAACCGGCTACGTCATGAGCCCTGGAGGCAGGCGCAGGACCCCCCACCGGCCCGAATCCCATCGATTGTAGGCACGGAACGTGACCGGACGGCACGTTTTGCTTGATCGGAACGTGCCGGAGGCGGCATCGTCTCCGCCGTGACTCCCCCTAAATCCGCTTCCGAAGCGCGCCCGGCCGCGGCCCGGGGTCCCCGGGAGCCGATGAGCCCCGGCCTGGTCGCCCTGATTCCCGCCCTGGCCGCCCTGGTCCTCTACCTGCCCGCGCTCCGCTACGGCTGGGTGTGGGACGACGGGACCCTTGCGGTATCCCACGCGACGAAGAGCGCCCTCTCCGAGGGATTCCACCCCGCCGTCGGGGCGCTCTACCGCCTCGAGTGGTTCGCGGGCATCGGGAATCCGTCGTTCTACCACCTCACGAGCGTCGTCCTGCACGCCGTGGCGACGTGGCTCTTTTACCTCCTGATCCGCGGAGTGATCGCGGGCGGAGTGGGCGCGGAGGACGCGGGAGCGGGCACGAGGGCTGGCACGGGAGCCGGCACGGGAGCGGGCACGAGAGGCGGCATGGGCGCCGCGATCGCGATGGGCGCTTCCCTCCTCTTCGCCGCGCACCCGATCCACACGGAAGCGGTGGCCTACGTCACCGGCCGCGCCGATCTCCTCGCCACCGCCTGCGCGCTGGGTGCCTTGGTCATCGCGCGGAGCGCGCCGGTGTGCGCGCCGGGAGGGTGCCGCTCCTGGCGGGTCTGGCCGGCGTACCTGCTGCTTGCGGTGGCGGTACTCTCCGACGAGGTCGCGCTGGTGACGCCCCTTTTGCTGGTCGGCCTGGACCGGTGGGGCTGGCCGCGAGTCTCCGACCGGGGTGGACCACCCACCGGACACGAGGCACGCCCCACCGGTCACGAAGGGCGCGCCACGATCTACTGGGGCTTCACGGCCGTCGCCCTCGCGAGCCTGCTCGCACGAATCGGCGCGCATGCGCTCCGGCTGAACGAGCCGCACGATCAGGTCGCGGCGGGCGCGGGGATCTGGGCGCCCCTGATCGCGGCGGGCGAGTACCTGCGCGCGCTGCTCGTCCCCTATCCCCTGAACGCCATGCGCACGCTCACGCCCAGCGACGCCGCCTCCTGGTCGCTTCGCCTGCAGGCGCTCGGCGGCTTGGCCTTGGTCGCGCTCTTCACGTGGCTCCGCCGCAGGGATCCGCTCGCGCGCGTCGGAGCGCT
>DASQJL010000055.1 GCA_035631035.1 Candidatus Binatia bacterium
CGAGCGCGAGCTGGAGGACCCATAGCAAGATGTTCATTGGGGGAGGCTACCATGCACGGAGCCACGAAGATGAAGCCAAAGAACACGATCTGCCTCTGGTTCGACAAGGACGCGCATGAGGCGGCGCGTTTTTACGCAGCGACGTTTCCGGATAGCAAAGTGACCGCCGTTCACAAGGCCCCTGGCGACTACCCAGGCGGCAAGCAGGGCGACGTGCTGACGGTAGAGTTCACGGTTCTGGGGATCCCCTGTCTAGGTCTCAACGGGGGGCCGACGTTCCAACACAGCGAGGCCTTCTCGTTCCAGGTGGCGACGGACAACCAGGAAGAGACGGACCGCTACTGGAACGCGATCGTCGGGAATGGCGGCGAGGAGAGCCAGTGCGGTTGGTGCAAGGACCGCTGGGGCCTCTCCTGGCAGATCACCCCGCGGGTGCTGACGGATGCGCTTTCGGCGGGTGGGGCGGAGGCCAAGCGCGCTTTCGAAGCGATGATGCCCATGAGGAAGATCGACGTCGCCGCGATCGAGGCGGCGCGGCGGGGGTGACGTTGTCCCGTCGGCTGTTCGGCGCCGTGGGCGCCGCCCTGCTGCTGCTCGCGGCCTTGGCCGCCTGTGGCGCCGACGATCTCGACCGTCCCAGTCCCGAACGCCGCGTCTATGATCTTGCGGGCGTTCTCACGACCGGGGAAGCGGCCGATCTCGAGGCCCGCGCGCGGACCGTCGATCAGCTCGGCCATCCCATCGTCATCTATCTCCACAAGAAGGACGCCAACTACGAGAAGACGGTCCGGGACGCGCGACGTCTCATGGAGGCCTGGGACGTGCAGTCGGCGGCCAATGCGCATGACGGTCTCGTTCTCCTCTTCAACGTCAAGCCCAGCGACCCGGCTCATGGGTCCTATGCTCTGGTTGCCGGGAAAGCGCTGATCGAGAGCCGTCTGCCCCAGTACGAGCTCGATCGGGTCGCGCACGCCATGCGACCTTCTCTGAGCGGGGGCCGCGTGGGTGGCGCCATCGCCGGTGCGCTCGACCAGATCGCGGGGGACCTCCGCCAGGGCCCGCCGCCTCCTCCGCCGCCCAGCGCGTCAGAGCGGTTGGCGAGCCAGATCGCCACGGGACTCCTCAGCCCGTTCAATCTGACCGCGATCCTGATCGCGGGCGTTGCGTTGTGGTTGACGGCGCGCGGGGGATCTCACGGGCGCCCCGCGCCCCAGGTCTCCTCGGCGGCAGAGCCTCCCTCGGGTCTTGCGCCCGCGCTCGCGGGCGCGCTCGCGACGGGCTACGTGGACGATGCCGACGTCGCCGCGACGATCCTGGACTTCGCCAAGAGGGGTGCTCTAGCCATCGAACCGGAGGGGAAGAAGCATGCGCGCATCCGCCTCATCGACGCATCCGTCGCGCGCCCCGGCTACGAGCGCCGCCTCTGGGAGATCCTGAAATCCCGCGCGAACGACGCGGGCATCATCACGAGCAAGCAGATGGCCAGGCTCCAGACCGATTGGAGCGAGGTCCGCGATGGGATCCGTCAGGATCTGGTCGCCCGCGGATGGCTCGACCCCGAGGCCGGCAGGCGCCGCCGGCCGCTTTTCCTCCGCGGCGTGGGCCTCGATCTCCTCGCCGTCG
>DASQJL010000056.1 GCA_035631035.1 Candidatus Binatia bacterium
TCCGGGCGGAGATCGAGCGCGATCGCGAGCATCTCCTCGGTCAGCGCCATCTCGAGGTTCAGCTCGCCGCGTCGCATCGCGCGCAGGCGCCGCACGTCGTCGTCCTGGATGTGGCGGCGGTCTTCGCGCAGGTGCACCGTGATCCCCGCGGCGCCGGCGTCCAGCGCCAGCGCAGCCGCGCGCGCGGGATCGGGCTCCTTCCCGCCGCGCGCCTCGCGAAGGGTGGCGACGTGGTCGACGTTGACCGAGAGCGCGCAGGTCACAGCACGATGTCCGACGCGGGCACCAGGTCCACGCCCTGCGCCCGCAGCGCGTCCCTCTCCTTCTCGAGCACCCCGAGGATGACCGAGCTTGGGTGCAGCGTGACGACCAGCGCCCCGCGCTGCATGGCCGTCCGGACCAGCTGCTCCAGGCGCGCCTTGACGGCGCCCGGCGTGTTGCCGCTTCCGTCCAGGGTCGCGCCCAGCGTGAGGGTGCGCGCGCCCACCTCCTCGCCGATCTCCTCGACCAGGCTGGGCCCCGCGCCGTGCGCGTCCAGGAAGGGCAGGTCCCGCCGCTTCAGCTCGCCGAGCACGGCGCGCATCACGTCGGCGTCGTTCACCGCGGCGCCCCCGAGGCGGCTCACCACCCCGCGCGCGGGGGCCACCGTGGAGAGCCCGCGCGTGATCCGGTCTTCGATCTCCACCTGCGAGAGGTCGAGCAGGATCGCGTCCTTGCCCGGGTCGACGCGGGGATAGCCGCGCGGCTCCATCGCGAGATGGAGGAAGATTTCCCGCTTGGCGCGCCGGAGGTCGCGCGTCAGGCGCCCGGTGATCGGCAGGTCGGGGCGCACGGCGAACGTGAAGGGCACCTCGCTCCGGAGATAGCTCTGATAGAGGTTGTCGTATTGCGGGTCGGCATCGAGCACGACGAACGCGATCTTGGCATCGGCGTCGTTCACCTGCGCGCTCGGCTCGATCACGATCGCGTGCGTGGCGCGGTCCCCGTAGCCCACCCGCAGGTCGAGGGCGGTGCCCAGGGTCTGCGCGGGACGTTCGGCGCCGCGGATCGTCCGTCCCCCCAGCACGATCATCGCCTGCGTGATCGCGTCGTTGATGCGGAAGAGCGAGGCGCGCGGCGGCACCTGGATCCGCCACTGGACCGGAGCTCGCCCCGCGCCGGCCACGGCCGCGGCGAGCGGCCGCTCGTCGATCAGGGCTCGCGAGACGCCGATCTCCTCCAGGGCGCCCCGCAGCGTGCGGCTGGTCAGCCGGAGGAGGGCGGCATGATCGCCGGAGCGGAAAAGGCGGAGGTATTCCGACTGGAGCCGGAGCCCCAGGCGGTCCCAGTCGGAGTCGGCGAAGACGGCGGCGCGGGTGTCGGCGTCGGGATTGGCGGCTTTCTCCGCCGCCGGCCGAGCGGGCGCGCGCGCTCCTTCCTTCAGCGACGGTCCGTTTTGGGCGAGCCAGATCACGACGCCGAGGAGCACGGCGCCGACGCCGAGCAGGAGGAATCGCGGTCGCGACCGTCCGCGGCGCGCGGGTGCTTTCCGGGTCTTGCGGGCCACTGTGAGGGTTCGGGAAACGGTTGTGCGGCAAGGCGCAGAGCGCCGCCCGCATATTAGGTGGGGACGTGCCGAGAATCAAGAAAGCGCGCTCAACGGCTACGCGAAAATGTCCCCCTGACGCAGCGCGGGCGGGGGATGCGAATCAGTTCTTCACTTCAGTCCAGCGTATGACTTTCCAGGTGGTATCGGTAGGCGAGGAGGAGTCGAGCGTGGGGACCAGCTTGAATTCGAAGAGCGCCATCCCGCTGGCGACCAGGGTTCCCTGGACGGCATCGTCCACCTGCACACTAACCCCTGGGATCTGGATCGCAGCCCATCCAGCAGGGTCGCTCGCATAGTGCTGGCGCACCCAGGTGTTCTCGGGGGGAGTCGTGAAGTGGATGCTCACGATGTTCGGATCCTTCCCCATGGCCCACACCACGGCGACCTCCTGATCCTTCGTGAACGTCAGGGTGGAGTAGGAGTCGGTGGAGGTCCCCTGGTACGCGTCGTCGTAGACCAGGCGCGTTCGAACGCTATCGCGCCGCTCCCAGGCGTTCGTGAGGTTCAGGATCGCGTGCTGGGGCGTGTCGAAGGCGGGATATTGGAACGGCTGGGGACAGATGTCGCAGCCGCTGCGGCCCTTGCCGCACCCGGCCATGGCCGCCGCGATCAGCATCGCCACCGGCACTCCGAGCAGCAACCACCGCCTACGACGGCCGCGTGAGAACATGGGTCAATTCTTGATCTCGGTCCAATGAACGATCTTCCACGTGGTATCGGTGGGCGAGGCGGCATCGAGCGTGGGGACGAATTTGAACTCGAAGAAGTTCGACGAGTTCGCGAGCTGGGTCCCCAGAACGGCATCGTCGACCTGGATATTCACACCCTGGAGCTGAATCGCCGTGTACCCGGCTGGATCGGACGGATAGCTCAGGCGAACCCACGTCGTCTCGGGCCGCAGCGTGAACTCCACCCGGTTGATATTCTGGCTCTTGCCCATGGCCCAGACGGTCGCGACTTCCTGGTTCTTCGAGAACGTGACCGTCCCGTCGACGTCGGTCGAGACGCCCTCGTACGCATCATCGTAGAGCTGGCGCGTCCGGACGCTGTCCCGCTTCTCCCACGCGTACTTGAGATTGAGGATGACGTTTTGGGGCGTGCTCAGATCGGGGTATTGAAAAGGCGGCGGCGGCGGCGGCCCCCCAGGGGGTGGTTCGAACGGATTGCCGCACCCCGCCATGGCAAAGACCGCGAAGATGAAATAGGGGAGGAGGAAACGGATGCGCTTGGTCATGTCGATGCGGCCCTCTGGAGATGATTCCCGGCACGATGATCGTACCGCAAATCGCCCCTAAGTTCAAGTCAATTGCTGACCTAGCGCCGATCCGCGCGCAGGCTACCCCAGGTCGGCAGTCCCGACCCGTCTCGGTGATCCCGAAATGCCTCCAACGTGTAATCGGTAGTTCGTTGGAGGAAGGTCATTTCGGCCTGGCCCTGGTACCGCGTCGGCACCGACGAGCCTTCGAACACGAGCAAGTGGTAGTAGTAGTAGCGCGTTTCCCTCGTGGGGTTTGTCGTTGTGGACGTGGTGGCGTACGTCGAGTCGAAGTAGACCCGGATACTGTCCACGCTTGAGGAGATGTCCTGGGAAACACGGATCTCCACGTCCCGGTTCCAGCCTACGAACGGATTCGTGGGCTGGTTATTGCGATCCAGGGAGTCCTGGGGATCCGCGCTGAACTGAAAGGCAGTATCTACTTGGTCCGCGTAGCACGTCGTTCCCCGGCCGTAGTGCAGGACGATGTTGGTGAGAACGCTGTCTGGGAAGAGGCGTACACGGCACCTCTCGGGAAGCGTCACGGCCGGTCTCGGGTCCCGAGGCTCGAAGAGACCGCACCCCGCGCCCACCACGAACAGGAACGCCAGAATCAGGAGCGCTAGAACGCTTTTCGGACCGAAACCCCTGCGACCCAATCGTCCTCCGTCGTCTCGTCGGAACCGACCCGCCCCTCCACGTATTGGCCCTGTCGCCGCAGGGCTCCATCGAGCTGGAACCCGTTTCTGAGGGTTCGAAAGACCTGGAGGGAGAGGTCCACCTTCCACGTATTCTGAAGGGTTCGACGCCGCCGCACCAGATCCCTGTCTCTCTTGTTGATCAGGCTCTGGGTCGCCAGGAAGAGGATTCCGGGGGCGATCTTGGCACCGGCGGTTGCGGTCAGCGTCTGGCCATAGGAGCGCGACGCGATGCTGTACCGGCGATTCACGCCATCGAACCGCGCATAGGTGCCCTGATCCTGAAAGACGAAGTTGTGCGTGAGCCGGATGATGCCGAACGAAAAGAGGGTGTCGGCGACGTCCGTGTCGACCCTTCGGGCGCGGGTAACAGAATTCTGCATCTCGGCGAAGTCGAAGATCCGGTATTCGGCGTTGATGAGGTAGTTCTGGCGGAGGGCGAAATTCCGGGTTGGCAGATACACGATCGTCGCGTTCATCTGGTAGGTCGTCTTGACGATGTTGCCACCTGAAAGGCTCGGGTCCAGCGAGACGGTGTGGCTTTGCCCCCGCGAGAAGTGAATCGAGGTGCTGCACGCCGGGGCGAGCATGTAGCCGCCTCCGAGGCTGAAGAAATTGTTCGCGGCATCTTGATCGATCCGATCATTCTTGTAGTCGCTGATTCGAAGCGAAACCGAACCATTTCCGTCAAGGACCAGCTTCTTGCTCCGGCGCCACGTGAACAGCCCGCCCATGGCGCGGTCGACTTCCACTCCGTTCAGGGTCGGGTGGCGCTCGGTTCTCGTGCGCTCCGCAGTGAAGTTGACGTTCCCGTAAAAACTCGAATCGATGTAGGTGGCCTGAGCCAGTCCCCTTTGATCGTGGACCAGCCGGGTCTGTGAGCGATTCAGTTTGTATTCGCTGAGGTTTCGAGTGATCGAGCCCTCGCCATGGAGAAAGAGGCCCTGAAGGAGGGGGCGATCCAGGGTGAAGTTGCCGAACGTATTCTCCAGTTTCGAATTCTCCTGACTCAGGCGCTGCTTGTCGAAGTAGGAGAGGCTCAGGTTCGATGTGGACCCTGCCACCACCGCCTTGGTCGTTCCGTGGGTGTAGGTGGCGGCGGTCGAAAACCTCCGATTTCCCGTGGGGTTGTTGGTCCGCTGCCGCTCCTCGGTGCTCCGCCCGCCTTGGCTGCCATCCAGCGGGTTGACGAAGGACCGCTGCATGCTGGTGATGGTCGGCTGGCTCCTGTAGACCAGCGCCGTCCCATGCAGCGCGAGCCAGGTCCTCGCCGGCCAAGTGACGTCGGCGCTCACCGCGTCGTTCCTCGATGTCGTATAGGAAGAGTCCCGCGTCGCGACCGACGTGTCGACGACGGTGGAGTCGAACGGATCGTGCTCGACACGGCTGTTCCGGTTCACATCCTGCTTTCGCTCAAATTCGGTGTACCCGTAGAAGTTGCCGATCAGGCCACCGCGTGTGAGCAAGTACTGCGTCTGGATATTGATTCGATTGTTACGTGAGTTGTCGTTGCTGGGACCGTTCACCGACGAGTTCATGTCGTACCAGCCACGCAGCACCAATTGCCACGATTTGATCAGCCCATAGTTCAACTGACCGTTGATCGAACCGCGCGACGACTTGTTTGGCAGCTTCAGGAAGTTCTGGGTGTCCATCGATCCCGTCACATTGAAGGACGACCGTTTCCGGTCCAGGCTGTAATAAAGCTCCTGACCCCAAGCTTCCCGCGTGTGATCGCGATCATACGAGGTGGAATAGGACGGCAGGACGAGGGTGTCCGCGGGAGGGGGTTCGACCATGTCTTCCTGAGCACGACAAAGCCGCGGGACGATGGAAACGCCGGCCAGGAAGACCACGGCGCACGCGAGCATCGCCCGAAGTCGGGTCCTCCATCGGATCGACGATCGCGGCTTGGTTGTCCCGCAGATCACGGACCCATCCTCAGGCAAGCCTTAGCCAGGGCCAGCCACTCCTCCACCGCGAGTGTCTCCCCGCGGCGCGAGTCGTCGATGCCGGCTTCGTCGAGCAGCCGGCGCGCGGCGGCCGGTTCCATGGCGAGCCCGCGGGCGAGCGCGTTCGCGATCGTTTTGCGGCGCGAGGTGGTCGCGGCGCGGGCGAGCCGTTCGGCTTCGCGGCGCTCGGGCTCGGTCGTCCCCGGGAAGGGCCTGGGGGTCATGCGCACCACGGTGGAGTCGACGTCGGGGCGGGGGTGAAAGGCGCCGGGCGAGACCCGGAACAGCGGCTCGACGTCGGCGTGCAGGGATAGGAAGACGGCCAGCGAGCCGAACTCCTTGCCTCCGGGCTTCGCGGTCATCCGCTCGGCGACCTCGCGCTGCACCATGAGGATGGCCTGGCGCACGCGCGGGCCCTGCGCCAGCACCCACTCGATGGCGGGCGTCGTGATCGAATAGGGAAGGT
Source organism: Candidatus Binatia bacterium (assembly GCA_035631035.1). Lineage (NCBI taxonomy): Bacteria > Candidatus Binatota > Binatia (SeqCode) > Binatia bacterium. The sequence goes on from DASQJL010000056.1 coordinate 5,960, forward strand.
TGGCGACGACCGTCACGGGCCCGCTCCCCGGCAGGAGATCCTCCAAGCGCTGGTTCAGGATATCTCCGCGAACCACCCGGACCACCGCCCGGTTCCCGGCCGCGCCATAGTTCCGCTCCAGGGCATCGGCCAGCCGGAGGTCCAACTCCACCACCGCCACGCGCCGCCCCAGGGCGGCCAGCCGCTCGGTCAGGGCGCCCAGGCCGGGGCCGATCTCGAGGATTTCGGTCAGCTGGTCTCCGGCGAGCGCGGCGATGCGGTCGGCGACCCGGGGGTCCTGCAGGAAGTTCTGCCCCAGGCGCCGGCTGGGCCGGACCCCTAGATCGCGAAGCGCCCCGGGCACCCCGGAGGCGGCCCCGGAGTGGCCGGTGCCCGCGGTGGGGCGAAGCCGCTCGCGCCGGGACTTCCCCGACGCCGGCGGATGCGGCGTCCGGTCAGATCCGGAAGAGCGCACGGGCCGCGGCATCGGTGGCTGCCTCCAGCGCCGCCGGGGTGGTCCCGAGCGAGGCGGCCACGTGATCCCGCACGAGCGCGAGGTAGGCGGGCTCGTTCCGCTTCCCCCGGTGCGGCACCGGAGCGAGATAGGGGGCGTCGGTTTCGAGAACGACGTGCTCCACGCCGATCGCGCGGAGGATCTCCGGGAGCGGGCTCTTCTTGAAGGTGGCCGATCCACCGACGCCGATCTTCATCCCCATCGCGATCACGCGGCGCGCGAGCGCCACGTCCCCCGCGAAGCAGTGGAACGTTCCCCCGGCGGGCGGCGGGCCCTCGCGCTCGAGGAGCGCGGCCACCCGCTCTCCCGCGGCGCGGTGGTGCAGCACGAGCGGCTTTCCCGCCTTCTTCGCGATGGCGACGTGGCGGCGCAGGAACTCCTCCTGCACTTCGATCGGCGCGTTCTCCGGCCAGTGCAGGTCGAGACCGGTCTCACCGATCGCAACCACTTCGGGCTCCGTGGCCAGCGCTTCGATCTCGTCCATCTCGGCCATGCGCTCGGCGGAGACGTCGCAGGGATGGAAGCCGACGGCCGCGCGCACGAGCGGATCCCTCCGGGCCAGCGCGATCGCGCCGCGGCTGGAGGCGGCGTCGGTGCCGGCCTCCACGATCCGCGACACGCCGGCTGCCCGCGCCCGAGCCAGCACGAGGTCGCGGTCTTCGTCGAAGTCGGCGCGCCCGATGTGGGCGTGCGAGTCGATCATCGCGATGGTGCCGAGCCGGTCAACGTCCGCCCGCGGCGCTCCCCTCGGCCACCGCTCGATCGATCCGCGGGAAGAGCGGCTCCGAGGCCCCGAGCGCCACGCCGGTCGGCGGAGGCGGCAGCAGCGCGCCCTCGGCCGGAAAGCGCGCCGCCTCCAGGGCGGGCGTGAGCCGGAGCGTCTGCCAGACGAGGCGCGCGCGGGACGGCATGATCGGGAAGAGGAGGATGGCCGTGTGCTGGAGCGCGACGGCGAGCGCGCCGAGCAGGCGGTCCAGCTCCTCGGCCCGCGCGGGATCCTTGGCCAGGTTCCAGGGGGCGCGCTCCTCCACGAGACGGTTGGCGCGCCGCACGATGGTCCACGCGGCCTCGATCCCCCGCTCGATGGCGAAGGCGTCGAACCCGGCGCGGTAATCGCGGAACGCCTCGGCGATGAGCCGGTCCAGCCCGTCGATCGGCTCGGCTCGCGCCAGGATGCCGCCGCGGTAGCGGTGGATCATCGAAACCGTGCGCGTGAAGAGGTTTCCCCAGTCGTTCGCGAGGTCGGCGTTGTAGCGGTCGATGAAGAGGTCCCACGTGAAGTCGCCGTCGCGGGAGAGCGGCACTTCCTTGAGCAGGTAGTAGCGGAGCGGATCCGCGCCGTACTTGTCCGCGACGTCCAGCGGATTCACGATGTTGCCGAGCGACTTGGAGAGCTTCTGCCCCTGGAAGTGCACCCACCCGTGGCCGAGCACCGTGGTCGGCAGCGGCACGCCGGCGCTCAGGAGCATCGCGGGCCAGATGATGCAGTGGAACCGCGTGATGTCCTTGCCGATCACGTGCAGGTCGGCGGGCCAGTAGCGGGCGTAGTCGCCGTCGGGGTTGGGATAGCCGACGCCGCTCACGTAATTGATCAGCGCGTCGAACCAGACGTAGACCATCTGCGACGGATCGTTCGGAAAGGGGACGCCCCACCGCGTCGACGAGCGCGAGACGGAGATGTCCTCCAGACCCCCCTCGATCACGTTCACGATCTCGTTCTTCCGGATCTCGGGGATGATGAACTCCGGATGCGTCCGGATATGCTCCAGGAGACGCGGCCCGTACGCGGAGAGCTTGAAGAACCAGTTCTCCTCGCTCAGCCACTGCGGCTGGGTGTGATGCACGGGACACAGGCCGTTCTCGAGATCCTTCTCGGGATAGAAGCGCTCGCACGAGACGCAGTAGAAGCCCTCGTACTTTCCCTTGTAGAGGTCGCCGCTCTCGGCGAAGCGCGCGAACATCGCCTGGACGCCGCGCACGTGGCGCGGCTCGGTGGTGCGGATGAAGTCGTCGTAGGAGATGTCGAGCCGCTTCCAGACGGCCTGGAACACCTCAGCCATCCGGTCGCAGTACTCGAGCGGCTCCAGCCCCTTCTCGCGCGCCGCCTTCTCGACGTTGGTCGAGTGCTCGTCGTTCCCCATCAGGAAATGGGTGTCGAATCCGGCAAGCCGCTTGTAGCGGGCGATGGCGTCGGCGGCGATCTTCTCGTACGCGGTGCCGATGTGGGGCGCCGCGTTGACGTAGTCGATCGCCGTCGTGAGGTAGTACTTGGCCATCAGCGCTCCGGGCCGGGGCGGGGACCGCGTCGCGGGCCGCCCTGCGGGGGTCCGCCGCGTCGCGGGCCGCCCTGCGGGGGGCCGTGGTGCGGGCCGTGCCCGCCGCGCGGGGCGTGCGGACGGTGTCCGGGATGGGGGCCGCGGGAATCGGGCCCCCCGGTATCGGGCCGCGTATCGTCGCTCTCACCCACGCTCTCCCCGTCGCCCGGCGCGGTGCCGCGCGCCGCACAGCGCGTCTTGTCGCATCCCTTCCGGCGGTCGCGGGTGGGTCCGGTGATCTTGGTCCCCTTCGGAACGTCGGTGAGGAGCATGGTCGTCTCCTTGCCGGTGTCGTCGCGCAGGTGGAGCGTTCGGTGAAAGATGTCCACGCGTCCGACCTCCCACTCCGCGTCCTCCAGCGTGAGGCGGCTTCCGATCTTCGGAAACTCGCGCGCCGATTCCTTGTAGAAGTCGAGCTCGTACCGAAGGCAGCATTTGAGCCGGCCGCAGGCCCCCGAGATCTTGGACGGACTGGGCGAGAGTCCCTGGTCCTTCGCCATCTTGAGCGTGATCGGCTCGAACTCGCGCAGCCAGGTGGCGCAGCAGAGCTCGCGCCCGCACGTGCCCACGCCGCCGATCCGTCCCGCCTCGTCGCGCACGCCGATCTGGCGCAGCTCGATCCGCGTGCGGAAGATGGAGGCCAGGTCCTTCACCAGCTCGCGGAAATCCACCCGCTTCTCGGCGGTGAAGTAGAAGGTGACCCGGTTTCCGTCCAGCTGGAACTCGCAATCCACGAGCTTCATCTCCAGGTCGCGCTGCGCGATCCGGTCGCGGCACTGGATGAAGGCGCGCTCCTCGCGCGCGCGGTTTGCGTCCAGGCGCTGCAGGTCCTCGGGACGGGCGGCGCGGAGCACCGCCTTGAGCCCCTCGGGCGCGATCGCCTGGGACACCCATTCGCTGGAATGATGGATGCGACCCAGGTCCTCGCCCCGCTCGGCCTGCACGATGACGTAGTCGCCCTCGCGGAGCGGGAGCCGGTGGAGGTTCGCGTAGTGCTCGCGGCGGCGCCCCTTGAACACGATCTCCAGAACGGGAGCGGGCGTCGCCGGAGGCGCGGGAGGAACCGCGGGCGCGGCGGGAGTCTCGACGATGTCGGTGCGTTCCATATCGGTTCACGCCCGCCGGAGCGGGCCCTCGTGGGCGGTCATCCGCGCGCGAACAGGCCCATGCGCTGCTGGGCCGACGCGACGGCATAGGCGGCGGTGACGTTCGACTGCACCGCCGCGGCGATCTCTTCCAGGATCCGAACCCGCGCCGCGAGCGTTTCGAGCGGCAGCGCGCGGGCGTCCGCGGCGACCTCGCGCTTCAGGTCGAAGTTCGCCGGCTCGGCGCCGGGCCCCTCCACCTGTTCGCGGATCACGTCGCGATAATAGTGGGTCGCGAGCGCCACCGCCGTGAGGAAGCGCCCGCGGTCGCGCTCGAGCCGTGCCTTGCGAAGCGGCCCGAGGATCGCGCTGGTCTTCGGGCGGACGAACAGGTCGACGGCCGCGTCACGCAGCCGGGCGAAGTCGGCCGCGTCGGGGGCTTCCTTGCCCGCCGCGTCCATCGGCTGGAGGAACGGCGCCACCGCGCGGGTCAGGCTTCCCTGCGCGGTCGCCGCCGCGAGCCGCGCGGAGGCCGGCGCGATCCCGTATCCCCCCGTCAGCGCTTCCACGATGGTCGCAGTCGGCAGCGGCCGGAAGCGGATCGGGAGGCACCGCGAGGCGATGGTCGGAAGGAGCGCGCGGCGCTGCCGCGCCCCCAGGAGGAGCAGGCGATTCGGCTGCGGCTCTTCGAGAATCTTCAGGAAGGCGTGCGCCGCGGGCCCGGTCATCGCTTCGGCCCCCTTCACGACGAGCACCTTCCAGCCGCCCTCGCGCTGCGCGGTCAGGGACAGGAACTCCTTCGCCCGCGCGAGGTCCTCCACCGAATGCACGACCGGCCGCGAGAAGACCGGCAGGAACCAGGGCTCCCGGGCGTAGCGCTCGCGGATGCGGGCGCGCGCCTCGGAGCGGGCCTCGTCGGCCTGCCGCTCGGTGCGCCCCTCGGTCCGGAAGGTGGGAAGCGGAACGAGGAGCTCGAGGTCGGGATGGCGGAGCGCTGTCGCCGCGACGCAGGAGGGACAGACGTCGCAAGGCTCGCCGCCGGGCCGGGGCCGCTCGCACAGCATCGCGCGCGCGAACCAGAGCGAGGCGCGCGTCTTCCCCACCCCCGCCGGACCGTGGAACAGGTAGGCGTGGCCGACGTGGCCCGTCTTCCAAGCGGCGCGGATCAAGGCAAGCGCCTCGTCCTGGCCGCGAAGGGTATCGTCGCTCATTGGGTGAACGGCTATCGGAGCCACTCGATCGGGTTCAGCGCCTGCTTCCCCCGGCGAATCTCGAAGTGGAGTGCCGTTCCAATCGTGGAGCCGGTGTCGCCGACCCGGCCGATGACTTCGCCGGCGGCAACATCCTTGCCGACCGGCACGCTGATCTCGGAGGCGTGCGCGTACAGCGTGTAGAAGCCTCCTCCGTGGTTGAGGATAGCACACTTGCCGAACCCCTCGAGCCAGTTGACGTAGTCCATCCGCCCCTGGGCCACGGCCTTGATGGGGGTGCCGAAGGGGGCCGCGATGTCGATGCCGCTGTTGAAGGTCGTGGTCCCGAAGCGGGGATTGGTCACGTTCCCGAAGCCGGTTGCCACCTTGCCCGTCACCGGCCAGGCCAGGCGCCCCTTGTTCTTCGAGAAGTCGCCGAAGAGCGGCAGCTCGCCCGGGGCCCCGCGCTCGGCGGCCAGGCGCCGCTTTTCGAGCATGTCGATCAGTCCCTGGATCCGCTTGCTCGCCCGCTTGATCTCGGCCTGGGCCCGCTCGTTCGACTTGGCGTCGGAGCGGACCTGCCGGAGGAGGTTCCGCCGCTGCGCCGTCAGCTGCGCCAGCGCCCGCTTCTCCCTTTCGGTCTCGGAGGCCAGCCGGTCCAGCTCGCGCTTCCGGCTCTCCAGCCGGGTCTTGGTGTCCTGGACCGCGACCCGGCGCGCCTGCGTGAGGAGGAGCTGCTGATGGTCCTCGCGCGCCACGCGCGCGAGGTAATAGGTCCGGGTCACCAGATCTCCGAAGGAGCGCGCCGAGAGGATGTACTCGATGTCGCGGCTGCGCCCGCGTTTGTAGATCTCCCGCAGGCGCCACGCCAGCCGCCGCCGGTCCGCCTCCAGCTGGATCGCCGTGCGTCCGAGCTCGGAGGTCGTCTCGCCCAGGTCGCCCGCCACCGCGCGCCGCCGGCGCTCCAGCGCGGCCAGGTAGCGCAGCGTGAGCTGGAGGTTCTTCTCGGTGTCGCGCAGGTCCCCGAGGATGTTCCGCTCGCGCCCCTTCAGCTGCTGCGAGATGACGCGGCGCTTCTCCAACTCCTGGCGGAGGGACTCCAGCTCCTTCTTCTGGGCTTCGATCTCGGCGCCGCTGGCGTCGGGCGCCGAGCTGTCGGGCGGAGCCGCCTGGGCCAGGACCTGGGCGGCCGGCTCCTGCGCCGCGACGGGCGCCGGCGCGGCGACCGCGACGAGGGCGAGAAGGAGCGCGGCTAGAGCAGCCATTTCCTCGGAAGCGTCACGACCGCGATCCAGCTCCCGAGGAGTCCCAGAAGCCCGCTCACCCCGACGAAGAGCGCGAGGGTCGAGGTGGGGAGGAATTGCAGCCGGAAGAGACCCTCGGCGAGCGAATCGTTCAGGAACCGCGCGACCAGGACCGTGAGGAGCGAAGCGATCGAAGCGAGGACGAACCCCTCGAGCAGATAGGGCGCTTCGTTGAAGAGGAACCCGCCGCCGAGCGAGCGGACCAGGTGGATCGAGTCGAGCCGCGCCTGCACCGAGAGACGGGTCGTGGCGCCCACGACGAACAGAACGCCCAGCACGACGATGATTCCGATCACGGCGCCGATCTGCTTCAGCGTCCCGACCACCTGCTGCGCCCGGAGCACCCATTCGCCGGCATAGCGCACGTCCTCGACGTGGGCGACCGTCTCGGCCTCGCGCGCGATGGCGCGCACCCCCTCGGCGCTCCGGAAGCCGGACGCGGGGCGGATCACGATCGAGGCGGGGAGCGGGTTCGAGCCCACCGCCTGGATCAGCGCCTCGTCGGCCACGTCCTGGCGGAAGGCGGCCCACGCCTCGTCCTTGCTGATGTAGCGGAGGCTCCCCACGCCGGGGATGGCCTGCAGCGAGGCCTGGACCTGCGCGAGGTCGGAGGTCGAGAGCCCCTCGTTCAGGAAGACCGAGACCTCCTCGCGCGATTCGAGCTGATCGGTGTAGACCGCCACGCTCTGGATGATCATGAGGAAGAACAGGAAGATGAGGAGGATCGAGGCCATCGAGAGAATGCTCGTGAGGAGCAGCGTGCGATGCTGCGCGATCCCCCGCCACAGCTCCCGGCTGACGTAGCGCGCACGGTTGATCATCGGGGGAGCACCTCCGCGGTGGCGGACGGATCGCCTTCCGGGGCGTCCGACCGGAGGATGCCGCGTTCCAGGCGGATCACGCGTCCGGGATGGCGCCGGATCCAGTCCTCGGCATGCGTTGCGACCAGGACGAGGGCGCCGCGCGCGTTGATCTCCCGCAACAGGCCGAAGATTTGCGCGGCCGCGGCCGGATCGAGGTTCCCGGTCGGCTCGTCGGCGATCAGGATGCGCGGATGACGCGCCATCGCCCGCGCGAGCGCGACCCGCTGCTTCTCGCCCGCGGAGAGATCGCTCGGATAGAGCGACTCCTTGCCGCGGATTCCCATCTGGTCGAGCAAAGGGTTCACGCGATCGCGGATTTCCGAGCGGTCCCAGATGCCGGAGATCTGGCAGGCGAGCGCGATGTTCTCGTAGACGGTCCGGTCTTGAAGGAGGCGGAACTCCTGGCCGAGCACGCCGACCAGGCGGCGCATCTTGCGGCTGGAGACCCTCCCGCCGCGGCCGGGCACCTCGCCCGGATCCACGTGAACGCGGCCGCTGGAGGGCTTCTCGGCCATGGCGAGGATGCGGAGCAGGGTCGACTTGCCGGCGCCGCTCGGCCCCAGGACGAAGATCCACTCCCCCGGCTCGAACGAGAGGGTCACGTCGCTCAGGCCGATCCGGTCCCCGAAGGTCTTGGAGACGTGGTCCAGACGGATCAGGGCCATGTCCACTCCAGCCGCTTCCGACCGGCGCGCGTCGCGAGGTCGGCCCCGACCCGAACCGCGGTCGCGAGCCCCGAGGGATCGGGCGCCCTGGCGCCGCCGCGCCAGGCGCGGTCGAACGCGGTGCCGTGGTCCACGCTGCTGCGAACGAAGGGAAGCCCCAGCGTCACGTTCGCCGCACCGCCGATCCCGTCGCTCTTGGCCGCGATCAGGCCCTGATCGTGGTACATGGCCACGACCACGCCCACGTCCTCGCGGCCGGCATGCTGCCCGAAGAAGGTGTCCGCCGGGAAGGGGCCCTCGGCGTCGATGCCGCTCGCGCGCGCCGCGGCGATCGCGGGGCGGATGACGCGCTCCTCCTCGTCGCCGAAGAGTCCGCTCTCCCCCGCGTGCGGGTTGAGCCCGAGCACCGAGACGGAGCGCTTCCGGCCCCAGCGGAAATTTCGAAGTGCCGCGGCGGCGAACTCGATCGTGCGCCGGAGCGGCTCGACGGCGATCGCGTCGGGCACGGCGCGGAGTGGAAGGTGCACGGTCGCGAGCAGGATCCGAAAGGCGCGCGTGACGAAGAGCATCCTGGTCTCGGGGACGCCGGCCAGGGCGCCGAGAAACTCGGTGTGCCCGGGATAGGGATAGCCCGCGGCCTTGAGCGCGATCTTGGAGATCGGCGCGGTCACGACGCCGTCGCCCCGCCCGGCCAGGACGAGCCCCGCCGCGATCTCAATGGCGCGCGCGGCGGCGCGGCCCGAGGCGGCCGAGGGCACCCGCGGCTCGACCGCGGCCAATCCCTCCGCGCTCGATTCGATCAGGGGGATTCCGGCGCCCTCGTCGGCGGGATCGAAGCGCTCGGCGGAGACGGGACGGAAGCGGAGCCGGGCGCCCGATTTCCGGGCGGCACGCTCGAGCACGTCGGGATCGCCCACCACGGCGAGGCGGGCGACCTTGCGGAGAGCGGGCTGCGCGACGGAGCGCACGACGATCTCCGGACCGATCCCCGCCGGATCGCCCATCGTCACGAGCAGGCTGGGTCGTCGCGCCGACACCTCCCTGTGCCCCCCTCCCGCCGAGAAGCGGCGGTTATTCCTTCAGCTCGACGTTGACGTTCTTCTTGATCCGATCGTACCAGCGCCGGTACGCCTCTTCGAGCTTCCGATTCATCACGACCTTCTTCAGGTCGTCCTTGATGTCCTCGTACTTGTACTCCGTCTCGGGACTGCGGCCCAGCACTTTGAAGATGTGGTAGCCGGCGTCGCGCTTGAACGGGGTCGAGATCTCCCCCTGGCGCATCGAGGACAGCACCTCGCGCATGTTGGGGGGCAGGCTGGGCACGGGAATCTCGCCCAGATAGCCGGAGGAGTCCTTGGTGGCGACGTCGGCCGAGTACTTGCGCGCCAGCGTCGCGAAATCGGCGCCGTGGGCCAGGGAGTCGCGGAGCGCGAGCGCGCGCGTGCGGGCCCGCTCCTCGTCGGCGGGCGACGGCTTGGTCGCGATCATGATGTGGCGCGCGTGCACCCGCTCCTCGGTGCTGTCGGTCGCGGGGAAGTGCTCGAGCACCTGGATCACGTGATAGCCGAAGCGCGTCCGGACCGGGTTCGAGATCTCCATCGGCTTCAGGGCGAACGCGACCTCCTCGAACTCGGGGACCATGTCCCCCTTGCCGAAGGTGCCGAGGTCGCCCCCCCGCCGGCCGCTCGGGTCGTCGGAGAGCTGCGCGGCCATGTCGGCGAACGTCGCCGCCTTCCCGGGCTTGGCGAGGACGTTGCGGATGCTGTCGGCGCGTGCGCGCGCGCGGCGCACCTGCTGCGAATCGGGCTCGAAGGCCACGAGAATGTGGGCCAGCTTGAGCGACTCCGGCTTCTTCGCGATGGAGTCTCGGTTCGCGGAGTAGTAGGCGCGCACCTCGGCGTCGGTCACCGTGACCTTGTTCTGCACCTCGCGGCCGACGGTGCGCATGATGACGAGCTGGTCCTTCACGTCCGGCTCGTAGCGCTTCCGGAGCGCCGCCTCGGTCGTCTTCTCCTGCGCGAGCGCCGCCTGGAAGGCCTGATCCCCGCCCAGACGGTCCTTGAGCTGCTCGATCTCCTGGCTCACCGCCTCGTTCACGTCCTTCGGGGGCACGACGACCCCAAGGCGCGCGGCCTCGGCGAGGATCACCTGCTTCTCGACGAGCTGGTCCAGGACCTCCTTCCGCAGCTTCTTCATCGACGCGCTGTCGGAGGGATCCACGTTGAAGCGCGCCGCGGCCTGCTGCGTCTGGTCGTCGACGTCCGAGGAGAGGATGACCGACTTGTTCACGATCGCGGCGATCCGCTCGGCGGCTCCCGTCGGGCCGCCGGCGAGCGTCGCCGCGGCCAGCGCGGCGAACGCCAGACCGGGAATCAGGGCGCGCCGGATCATCGGCTCCCCTCGTTTCCGGCCACCGATCCCAGGCTTCCCCCGGTCGCCGCCGCCGGCGAGAGCTTCACCGCCTGCAGCCGGGAGGGCACGACCCGCACCGGCGTTTGCGCCCGCAGCCGCTCCAACTGACTCAGCACCCATTCGTTTTCCTTCTCCTCGCGCCAGTCGCGGCGCACGCGGTCGATCGCTTCGTCCAGGGTCATGGGGCGCGCGGGCTCGCGCGCCAGAACGTGCGCGATCGCGTACCCCTGCGCGGTCCGCACCACCGGCGACGTCATGCCGGGATCGAGATGCCGCACGGCGATGCCGAGTGGATCGGAATCGGCGTCGAAAAAGGGCAGCGTCGCCGCGTGCTGCGGGTAGAGCGTCGACGCCGTGGCGCGAGGCTGCTCCTCGAAGCGGAGCGCCTGGAGCGACGAGTCGGAGATTCCGACGCCGTTCCAGGAGCGAAGCGCCGCCATCGCGCTGTCCTGGCTCGCGAACACGGCCACGCGGGCGCGGCGCACCGCGGGGCGCCGATAGCGCGCGGCGTGCGCGTCGAACCATGCCCGAAGCTCCGGCGCTCCCGGATCGGCCGGGCGCGCGGCCGCGATCATGGCGGTGACGGCGGTGCCCTCGCGGATCAGGCGCAGCTCGCGGGCCACCCTTGGATCGTCGGCCAGGCCGTGCTCCTTGGCGTCGCGAACGAGAAGCCGCCGGAAGAGCGCCTCGGAGGCCAGGTCGCGCAGCGCATCGCCGTCGCGGATCCGGATCCGTCCGTTCGCGCCGGGCGCGGGGTGCGTTTCGCGGAGCAGATCGGGAAGCGTGAGCGAGTCTCCGTCCACCCGCGCGATCACGGCGATCTCGGGGCGCGCGCCCAGGCGCGGCCGCGTCCCGTTCGGCGAGAGCGAGGCCAGGATCGAGTCGGGGGTCTCGCTCGCCATGGCGAAGAGGACCGGGCGCACCACCTCGGGGTCGAGCGCGAAGTGGTACTGGGCGAGGAGGCGCGCCTGATAGTCGTGGATCACGTTGCGCTGGCGCTCGGCGCGCACGATCGCGCGGATCGAATCGGGAGCGAGCGTCTCGAAGCCGCCCACCTTGTAGATCTCGTGGCCGTAGGGGCCCGAGTAGGGGCCGAGAATGTCTCCCGGCTTGGCCGTGCGCGCCGCCTCGTACGAGGAGGGCTCGAGGTCGCGCACGAGGACGGCGCCGAAGTGCCCGCCGTTTCCGCGCGAGGGGTGCCCGCTCTTCGTGACCGCGATCGAATCGAACCGTCCTCCCGCGCGGAGCCGCGCCACGATCGTCTCCGCCTCCTTGCGCCGCCCCTGGGCGGCGTCGTCGCGGAGGAGGATGTAGTAGAGGTCCATCATCCGATAGAGGCCGGTCTTCTGGAGGCTGTCGAGCTGGGCGGGGGTGACCGCGAGGGTGGGCATCAGGACGCGCTGGTAGACCGCCTGGAAGAGCGCGGCGTACTCCCGCTCGGCGATCCGCTGCCGGATCGCCGGGTCGCGCGCGATCCCGCGCTTCTCGGCCTCGATGGCGAGCAGCTCGCGATCGACGCAGCGATCCAGCAGCATGCGCCGCCAGAGGGCGGCGTTCTTCTGGCGCAGCGGGTCCTGCCCCAGGACGAGCGCCGCGCTCTGGATGTCTAAGGCTTCCACCGTCCGGTCGCCCACCGTCGCGATCGGGCCTCGAGCGGGCGGAGGAACGGCCGCGCGGGCCGGACCCAGCGGGTGGCCCGCCAGGGCGATCAGCGCGAACAGGGCGGCCGCGGCACGCGCGACAGCCGTCCGGCCCGGTCCGGGCGGGCGCCGGGACGTGGGATTTTCGGTCTCAGGAATCATAGGGACGTGTGGCGGCGAGTCTCCTCGGTGGCGCTGCTTCCCCTCTGTACCCCGGAGGGGCCCCGGAGTTCACCTTCCGGCGGTCGGAAGAGGCAGGCGCGCAACGCTATCAACGGGTGCCAGGGCCCGCAACACCTTTGTCGCCAAGGGCAGCGGATCTCCGGGCTTACGGATCCGGAGGGTCCGGGCGCCCGAGGCGAACTCGATCGGCACGGGCACCTCGGGCACCAGCGCCATGATCCGCTCCCGGGGAAGCGGGTCGTGCAGCTCGATTTCGATGCGGTCGCGGCCGATCCGGAGCCGCTCCGCCCCGGCTTCCTTGCCCAGGATCCGAAGCCCCTTCAGGGCCAGCAGGTGCTCGACCTCCGAGGGCGGCGGCCCGAAGCGGTCCCGCAGCTCGGCGCGCAGCGCCTCCAGGGCCTCCAGCGTCGAGAGAGCGGCCATCCGGCGGTAGACGTCGAGCTTCTCGTCGCCGTCCTCGATGTACTCGTCGGGAACGAAGGCCGGGAGCGGGCTCGAAACCTCGGGCTCGGGGCGGCGGTCCACCGGCTCGCCCTGCAGCTCGTGCACGACCTCGTCCACCATGCGGCAGTAGAGGTCGAATCCCACGCTGAGCATGTGCCCGTGCTGCTCGGGCCCGAGGAGGTTTCCGGCCCCGCGGATCTCCAGGTCGCGCATCGCGATCATGAGCCCCGCGCCCAGCTCCTCGTGCTCGGCGATCACGCGGAGGCGCTTCTCCGCCTCTTCGGTCAGCACCTTGCCCGCGGGAACCAGCAGGTGGCAGAACGCCTGGTGGTGCGAGCGGCCGATCCGTCCGCGCAGCTGGTAGAGCTGGGCCAGCCCCAGCGCGTCGGCGCGGTGCACCAGCATCGTGTTCACGGTGGGGATGTCGAGCCCCGACTCGATGATCATGGTGGAGACGAGCACGTCGGCGCGCCGTTCCAGGAACTCCACCATCACCTTCTCCAGCTGCGTGTCCTTCATCTGCCCGTGCGCGACCACCACCTTGAGCTGCGGGACGATGCTGGTCACGTAGTGCGCGATCCGGTCGATCGATTCCACGCGGTTGTGCACGAAGAAGGACTGCCCGCCGCGGTCCGACTCGCGCAGCAGCGCCTCGCCGACGACCTCCTGGCTCATCTCCACGATCTCCGTGCGGATCGGATAGCGGCCGCGCGGCGGGGTGGTCATGACCGACATGTCGCGCGCGCCGAGGAGGCTCATGTGCAGCGTGCGCGGGATCGGCGTGGCGGTCAGGGTGAGCACGTCCACCGTCTCGACGAGGGTGCGGATCCGCTCCTTCTGCGCGACGCCGAAGCGCTGCTCCTCGTCGATCACGACGAGGCCCAGGTTCTTGAAGACGACGTCCTTGGAGAGGAGGCGGTGGGTGCCGATCACGAGATCCACCTCGCCGGTGCCGATCTTCGCGACCGTCTCCTTCTGCTCCTTCGGCGAGCGGAAGCGGCTCAGCATGTCGACCCGGACGGGATAGTCGGCGTAGCGCTCGCTGAAGGTGACGAAGTGCTGCTGCGCGAGCACGGTGGTGGGCACCAGCACGGCCACCTGCGTTCCTTCCTGGATCGCCTTGAAGGCGGCGCGGATCGCCACCTCGGTCTTGCCGTAGCCCACGTCGCCGCAGATGAGGCGGTCCATCGGCCGCGCCGACTCCATGTCCTTCTTCACCTCTTCGACCGCGCGGAGCTGGTCGGGCGTCTCTTCGTAGATGAACGAGGACTCGAGCTCGCGCTGCCACGGCGTGTCGGGGCCGAACGCCCGCCCCGGGCGCGCCTTCCGCACGGCGTAGTGGCGGAGCAGCGTCTCGGCCATGTCGGCGATCGCTTTCCGCGTCTTCGCCTTCACGCGGGCCCACGTGGTGCCGCCGAGCCGGTGGACCGCGGGCGCGCGCCCCTCCTCGGCCGAATAGCGCTCCACCATCCCGAGCTGTCCGATCGGCACGAAGAGGCGGTCGCCTCCCGCGTAGTCGATCTGCATGCACTCGGTCTCCTGGCCGTCCAGCGTCAGCGGCTTGAGCCCGCGGTAGACGCCGATGCCGTGATCGAGGTGGACGACGTAGTCGCCCGGCGTGAGCGTGAGCAGCTCGCGGAGCGCCGCCGCCGAAGGGCGGAGCTTCCGCGCGCGGCGCCGGCGGTAGCGGGCGAAGATCTCGTGGTCGGTGAAGACGGCGAGCTTCGCCCCCGGCAGCACGAACCCGGCGCTCAGGTCGCCGATGTCGATCCCGCCGAGGTCGGAGCCCAGGAGCTCCTCGAGCCGCTCGGCCTGGCCCCGGTTGTCGCAGAGGATCATGCGCGTCATGCCCAGGTCGCTCAGGCGCTTCAGCTCGGTGCGCAAGAGGTCGAGCTTTCGTCCGAACGAGGGCTGCGGGCGGGCGTCCAGCGCGATCACCTCGCCGCGCGGGGCTCCCTCCCGCACGGTGAGCGCGGCTTCCACGCGACGGCGCCCGGCGAGGCGGCCGGCCGCGCGCTCGGGCGGCTCGAAGAGCGCTTCCCGCGGCGGCAGATGCGGCGTCTTCGCGCGGGCGTCCTCCTCGAGCCGCTCGGTCTCGCGCTCGGCGTCCTGCAGCTCGCGCTCCACCGCGGCCGGCTCGTCCACCCAGAGGATGGTGTTCTCGGCCAGGTGGTCGAGCACCGAGCCCAGCGGAAGGCCGAGGAGCGGCGCCGCCCACTCCATCCCCTCGAAGTAGATCCCCTCGGCCACGAGGTCGCGGATGCGATCGGTCTCGGACGTGCGCGGCGCCGAAGGAGCGTCCATCGGCCGCAGGCGCTCGTCGGCGTCCTCGGAGTACAGGAGCTCGCGCGCGGGCGCCAGGCGCGCCTCTTCGATCGGCCCGGTCGAGCGCTGCGAGGTGACGTCGAAGGAGCGGAGCGACGCCACGGTGTCGCCGTCGAACTCGAGCCGCGCGGGGTGGTCCATCCCCGGGCCGAACACGTCCACGATCCCGCCGCGGCGGCTCACCTCCCCCGATTCGCCGATTTCGGGAACGGAGCGGTAGCCGGCCAGCACCAGGCGGCGGAGCAGCGCCTCGGGGGCGATCGTGAGCCCCGCGCGCACGGTGATCGCGCGCGCGCGGATGCGGTCGGGCGCGGGCGCCAGCCGGTGGAGCGCGAGCGCGGGAATCACGGCGACGGGCGGATCGGGATCTCCCAGGCGCAGGAACGCGTGGATCCGGTCCTCGCGCACCGGGGCGGTCGCGACCTGGGAGCTCCAGGGAACCGTGTCGTGCGGTGGAATGAAGACCACCCGGTCGGGGCCGAGGAAAAAGCAGAGATCGTCGTGCCAACCCTCGGCGCGGTCCAGATCGGGGGCGATCACCGCGAGGCGGGTCCCCGGGCGCCGCGCGAGAAGGGCCGCGACCAGAGCGCCCGCGCTCCCGGCGACGCCGCGGATCCGGATGGAGGCGCCGGGCGCGGACGCGTCCAGGCGCTCCATCATCTCCTGGATGCGCGGGTGCGTGCCGCCCGCCTCGAGAAGGCGGGCGGCCACCCGGGAGGGCTCGGCGGGGTTCGTTTCTCGGGACGGCTCGCGGACGGCGCTCATGGCTCTACCGATCTAGGACGCGGGCGCTGCCGAGGAGGATTTCGCCCATCAGAAAGACTCCGCCCAGAACCAGGAGCGGAAGCCAGAGCTCCCGCCCGCGCCGGGTGTCGCCCAGCCTCGTCGCGAGCGCCGCGCGGTTGTCGATCGAGAGCACGGGCGCACCGCCCGGCCCCTGGGCGTCGGCTTTCAGGGAATCGGCCGGCACGGCGGCGAGATCGCTCTCCACCGGGTCGGGGTTCACCGCGACGGTCGCGAGCGCCCTGCCGCCGGCTTCGAACGTGTAGAACCCCGCGGCCATGGCGGGAGCGTCGGCGACGGCGCGGAAGGCGGCCCCCTCGTTTTCCACGGCCGCCGGCGAGGTGAAGCCGCCGGGGCCCCGGGCCACGACCGCGCCCGAAGGGGCGGCGTCGAGGCGCGCGAACGGACGCTCCCCCACGCGCGGCTCGGAACCGGGCTCGCTCTCCGAGGCGCGCGCGGCGTAGGAAACGAGCCCGCGCACCAGCGGAACGAACGCGCCGGAATACGGCAGGTCCCCCCAATCGTCCGCGAAGGAGGAGAGGAAGACCGCGACCGAGGGCGCCGCCACCACGAGCGGAAGGCCGCCCGTGGTCTGCACCACCACCTCGGCGCGCGCCGATGCGGTGCGGCCGCGCATCATTCCCGAAAGCCGCGCCTGCGTGAGCGGCGAGCCCACCCCCACCGCGAGCCCCTCGAGGACCGGGTGGCCCGGAAGGCGCGCGCGCAGCTCGAACGAGGTTCCCTCCACGGGGCGATCCGGCCCCGCCAGGGTCAGGTCCACGAGCCCGGGGAAGAGCCGCTTCGTGTAGTAATCGGGATCGGCGTGCGGGCCGAGGGCCACGACCAGGCCGCCGCCTTCCTTGACGTAGCCCTTGAGACGCGATTCGGCGTCGCCCGAGAGCGAGGCCACGTCCTCGAGGATGACGACGTCGGCGCGCGACTTGGATAGTCCGAGCAGGGCGCCCGGACCGGCGGTCTCGACGGCGAACCCGGATGTGCCGTCTCCCGAGGGGTCGAGGGCGAGCGCGGCGAACCGCGGAGCGGGTGCGGCGCCGCGCGGCTCGGCGATCCGGAGCACGCGGAGCCGCCGGGGCGCCCCGAGCACGGCATACCAGCGGTCGTCGAGCGGCAGCGCGTCCTCGTCCGACTCGGCGACGACGGGAATGGCGGGATCGTTCACCGCGCCCGGCTCGAGCGGCATCGAGACCCATCGCGTTTCCCCGGCCTTGAGCGCCGCGTCCCCGCCGCCGATCAGCGCATCGCCGCGGCGCACCCGGAGCGCGAGGCGATCGGAGAGCGCGTCGGCGTAGTTCACGAGCCGCGCCCGGACCTCGAGCCCGCGCCCCTCGGGGCCGGGGCGCGTGACCGGATCGACGGCGGTGAACGCGTGGTTGGGGGTGCGCCCCTCGGCGACCGGAAGAAGAATGACCCGGATCCCGCCCGCGGCCGCCTCGGCGATCTCGCGCCGCGCCTCGGGCGTGAGGCTGACCCGCTGGAGATCGCTGATCACATAGAGCTCGCGGGCCTTGAGGGGGCTTCGCCCGAGGGCCAGGCGCAGAGCATGCATCGCGCCTTCGAGGCGCGCGGGGAGCGGCTCGGCCTCGATCCGCTCGATGGTGCGGCGCAGGCGCACGCGGTCCCGCGCCCGGCCGATCTCCGCCTCTCCCGGCCGCGTCGCCCGCGCCAGGTAGAGCTCGTCGCCGGCGCGGCCGGCATCCGCGATCGCCAGCGCGCGCGCCACGGCCCCCTCCATGCGAGGACGGGCGCGGTCGTCCAGCGCGGCCATGCTCTCCGAATCGTCGAGGAGGATCCCCACCGCCGCGGCCGCGTGCGTCACCGCGCCGCGCGGCGCCAGCGACGGCCGCGCGAAGGCGAGCACGAAGAGGAGGAGGGCCAGCGTGCGCAGGATGAGAAGCAGGATCTCGCGCAGCCGGAGGCGGCGGATCTCGCGCGGCTCGAGCTGGCGGAGAAACTGCGTCGTCGGGAAGCGCACTTCCGGCAGGCGCTGGCGGCTCAGGAGATGGATCAGGATCGGCAGCGACGCCGCCGGCAGCGCCCAGAGGAACGCGGGATTCAGAAAGGAGAGGGTCGGCATCAGCGCCGGCCGCTCACAGGAGGCGGGCGCGCTTCGACAGGTACTCGAGGAGCGCGCGATCGTAGGGCTGGTCCGTCGTGAGAGGGACGTAGTCGGCGCGCTTCTCGATGCAGGCCTGCCGCAGCGTCTCGCGCCACGCGCTCACGCGCTGGCGATAGTCGGAGCGCAGCTCGCGCGGCCGCGTCGTGACCCGCTCGCCGCTCTCCAGATCCACGTAGACGGCCTCGCGCTGGAAGTCGAACGAGACCTCCATGGGATCGAGGATGTGGAAGACGAGCACCTCGTGCTTGCGGTGGCGGAAATGGTGGATGGCCTGCGCGATCCGCTCCGGGTCGTCCAGGAGGTCGGAGAGGATCACGACGAGGCCGCGCCGCGTGAGCCGCTCGGCGAGGGAATGGAGGGACGAGGCGAAGTCGGTTCCGCCCCCCGGCTGAAGCCGTTCCAGCAGGAGCAGGAGCGGACGGAGATGCCCCATCGTGGAGCGGGCGGGGATGTGCTCGCCGCGCCCGGCCGCGAACGCGAACATCCCCACGGCGTCGTTCTGCGTGAGCATGAGGTAGGCGAGCGCGGCGGCCAGCTGGCGCGCGTAGTCGAGCTTCGTGATCCCGTGCGAGCCGTAGCCCATGCTCGCGCTCGTGTCCACGAGCAGCGAACCGCGAAGATTGGTTTCTTCTTCGTATTGCTTCAGATACTTGCGATCCGACTTCGCGAGCACCTTCCAGTCGAGATGACGGAGCGGATCGCCCGGCATGTACTGCCGGTGCTCGGCGAACTCCACGCTGAAGCCGTGGTAGGGACTCCGGTGGAGCCCGGTCAGGAATCCCTCCACGACGAGCCGCGCTTTCAAATCCAGGCGCGCGAGCTTCGACACGAAGTGCGGATCGAGCAGGCGGGTGCGCTCTCGGGCGCGCTCCTGGCTCAAGGACGCACCTCGCGCAGCGAAGCGGCGGGCTCACGCATGGAACGGCTCACGGGCGGGGCGCCGGCCTCGCTACGCGTGCTTCCCGTCGACGCTCGGCGTGGCTTCGAGGAGCTTGGCGATGATGTCGAGCGTCGAGATGCCGTCGGCCTCGGCCGTGAAGTTGGGAATGATGCGGTGGCGGAGCACGGCCGGCGCGACCGCCTTCACGTCGTCTGCGCTCGGGGTGGGCCGCCCCGCGAGCGCGGCGCGCGCCTTGGCGCCGAGCACCAGATACTGCGCCGCGCGCGGGCCTGCGCCCCAGGAGACCCAGTCCTTGATGAAGGGCGCGGCGTTCTCGCCAGGACGGGACGCGCGCGCCAGCCGCACCGCGTACCGCACGACGTGCTCGGAGACCGGAATACGGCGCACCAGGCGCTGCAGGTCGATGATGCGCTCCACCGACAGCACCTTCTTGGGATGCGCTTCGTAGGCGCTCGTGGTGTTGGTGACGATCAGCTCTTCTTCGGCGTCGCTGGGGTATCCGACCGAGATGTGGAACATGAAGCGGTCGAGCTGCGCCTCGGGAAGCGGATAGGTGCCCTCGAACTCGATCGGGTTCTGCGTCGCCAGCACGAAGAACGGAAGGGAGAGCGGATAGGTCGTGCCGCCCGCCGTGACGCGGTACTCCTGCATCGCCTGGAGAAGCGCGGCCTGGGTCTTGGGCGGCGTGCGGTTGATCTCGTCGGCCAGGACCACGTTCGCGAAGATCGGCCCGTGGATGAACTTGAAGGAACGGTGCCCGGTGCCCGCCTCCTCCTCGAGGATCTCGGTCCCCGTGATGTCCGAGGGCATGAGATCGGGCGTGAACTGGATGCGGCTGAATTGCAGGTCGAGGATGGTGGCCAGGGTGGAGACGAGGAGGGTCTTCGCGAGGCCCGGGACGCCCACGATGAGGCAGTGCCCGTTGGCGAAGAGCACGGTCAGGAGCTGCTCCACCACGACGTCCTGCCCGACGATCACTTTCCGCAGCTCGGTCAGGATCTCGCCGCGCGCGGCGCTCAGCTCCTCGAGCAGCCGGACGTCGCCGGATGCGGTCGAATGCGTCATGAAGGGTTCCTCAGTGGTGCGCCGAAATGGCCCGGCCGCGCGGAAAGGCGCGCCCGTATGCCTACTTTGGGCCTCTGTGCATAACCGGCCCCGTTCTCATCGTCTACCGTTTGCAAAGCCCTTGCGCCGGCGGCGATTATCGCGTTTTCCACCGGTTTTCGCGAGTTATCCACAAACCCCCGAGGGGTCGCTTTCGGAGCGGCGATTCTCGTGTGCCGTCCCGGTCCACGGGTAGGACACGCGCCGGCGGGTGCGGGTTGCATCCTTCTCAGGCGTGACCCGCCGAGCCGATCTCCCGGAGCATGCCGAGGATCCGCTCGAGCTCTTCCTCATTATGGTACTCGATCAGGACGCTGCCCGAGCCGCCGCGCCGCCGCGTGAGCCTCACCTTGGCGCCCATCACCCGCATCAGCTCGTCCTCGAGAGCCATGAGCTCGGCGGAGAAGGCCCGCCGCGGAGATCGACGCGCTTTCGCCGCACGAGGCGAGCCCGAGCGGCGGATCCGCTCTTCGAGATCGCGCACCGACCAGGCGTGCGATGCCGCGGATGCTCCGAGATCGCTCTGCTGCTTCGCGGTGGAGAGGGAGAGGAGCGCGCGGCCGTGGCCGGCGCTGAGAGAGCCGGACTCCATGAGGGATTGGACGTCCTGAGGCAAGTTGTTGAATCGAATCGCGTTGGAAACCGTGGAGCGATCCTTGCCGACCCGCTGCCCGATCTCCTCGTGCTGCAGGCCGTATTCTGTTGCCAGTCGGTAATATGCGCGCGCCTCGTCGATGGGGTTGAGATTCTCGCGCTGGATGTTCTCGATCAACGCGATGAGAAGCGACTCTCGATCGGTGAGGGGGCGGATGATGGCCGGAATGGAGGCGAAGCCGGCCTCGCGCGCGGCGAGAAACCGGCGCTCGCCGGCGACCAGCTGGTAACCATCGCCCGCGGGGCGGAGCAGCACCGGCTGCAGGACGCCGCGCTCGCGAATGGAGGCGGCGAGCTCCTGGATGGCCGGAGTGTCGAACTGCGTTCGCGGCTGCGAGGGATTTCTCACGATCTTCGCGAGCGGGATGTGCTGAATGTCCCCGGGACGGGCCTCGGCCGCCCTCGCGTCCGCGGAAGGCCGCGACTCGGGAACGATCGGCACTTCGCGCTCGACCGCTGCGGGAATCAAAGCCTCGAGCCCTCGACCAAGCGCTTTTCTAACCACGTTCCAACACCTCCCTCGCCAGGTTCACGTAACTCGTCGCTCCTGCGCACTGCGGATCATAGATGACGACCGGCTTCCCGAAGCTGGGCGCCTCGCTGAGGCGCACGTTCCGCGGGATCACGGTTCGATAGACGCGCTCCGCGAAGAAGCGCCGGGTTTCCTCGAGCACCTGCTGCGAGAGATTCAGGCGGTTGTCGTACATGGTGAGCAGCACGCCCTCGATCTGAAGCTCGGGGTTCAGCCCCTGCTGGACGAGGCGGATCGCCCCGAGCAGATGGCTCAGTCCTTCGAGGGCGTAGTACTCGCACTGGACCGGCACCAGCACCGACCGCGCCGCGGTCAACGCGTTGATCGTCAGGAAGCCGAGCGAGGGCGGCGGGTCGATGAGGATGAAGTCGAAGTCCCCCTCGATCTCGCGCAGCGCGTCCTTGAGCCGGTACTCACGGCGGTCCACGCCGACCAGCTCGACCTCCGCTCCGACGAGCCTCTGACCCGAGGGCACCAGGCTGAGGCCGGGCACTTCCGTTTCCATCAGGACCTCGCGGAGGGTGGCGTGCGCGGTCAGGACGTCGTAGATCCCGCGCGTCACCTTCACGCCGGGATAGCCGAGACCGCTGCCTGCGTTTCCTTGGGGATCCAGATCGATGAGGAGGACCCGGCGCTGCGCCATCGCGAGCGCCGCCGCCAGATTCACGGCGGTCGTCGTCTTCCCGACGCCACCCTTTTGGTTCGCCACCGCTACCGTCCTTGGCATCGCACCACCACCCTGTCCACGAACCGAAGTTGGGTTGTCCGAATCGGGGAGATCGCAGTGTAGGGGAGAAGAGAACGGAGCGCCAGCGATTCCATGTTTCACGTGAAACATGGGCGTATGTGGCTGGAAAATTGTGCGTTGTCCAGGAGGGCCCGAAACTAAGTGGGC
>DASQJL010000057.1 GCA_035631035.1 Candidatus Binatia bacterium
CACAAGGGGAACTTCCGGGGCGTGCCCGCCCGACGCTCGATTCCCACGCTCTGCGCCTCGTGCCACGCCGACGTCGCGAAGATGCGCGTCTACAACCTTCCGTCGAACCAGTTCGAGCTGTACCAGACGTCGCAGCACGGAATCCGCCTCGCCAGGGGGGACGAGGGGGTCGCGGTCTGCACCGACTGTCACGGCGTCCACGAGATCCGCCCGCGCGACGATCCCAAGAGCAGCGTCTTCGGGCGGAACATCCCGGCGACGTGTGGGAAATGCCACGGCAACCCCGCGTTCCTCGCCAAGCGGGGGAAGAAGGACAACCCGGTGGCGGACTACCGCGCCGGAGTGCACGGGAAGGCCTACCTCGCCGGGAACGACGCGGCTCCGGAGTGCACGCGCTGCCACGGCAGCCATGGCGCGACCCCTCCGGGCGCGGCCGATGTGGACAAGGTCTGCGGCACCTGCCACATGAAGACCCGGAGCTACTTCCTCACGAGCGTTCACAAAGAGGCGATGGCCGCGGCGGGCCAGCCGGAATGCGTCGCCTGCCATCACAATCACAAGACGGCCTCGCCCTCGGCGGCGATGTTCGACACGAAGTGCATCGAGTGCCACTCGAAGGGCGACGACGCGATGAAGACGGCCGCCACCTTCAAGCGGATGATCCTGGGCGCCGACGCGGAGATTCACCGCGCAGACTCGCTCGTCACGGCCGCCGCGCGGATCCCGATCTACGTCGAGGACTACCGGTCTCGGCTCCAGGATGCCCGGACCGCGCTGCTCGAGGCGGCCCCGGTGACGCATTCGCTCGACTCCACACAGGTCGAGCCGGCCACCCGCCGCGCGCGCTCGATCGCGATGACGGTGAGCGACGAGGTCCACGAGAAGACGTCGGGGCGCGTGTGGCGGATCGTCGGGCTCGCGCTCTTCTGGTTCTACCTGCTTCTCACCGCACGCATCGTCTGGCTCGCGCGCCGCCGGGCCTCGGAGCCTCCCCGTTGACTTCGTGGAACACCCGGCTCTCCGAGTTTTTCTCCCGGACTCGCGGGCGGATCGTCATTCCGCCGATCCGCGTGACCGGCTTTACCGTGGCGCTCCTGATCGCGTTCGCGATCCTCTTCACCTTCACCTCGGTGCAGGTGACCAGCCAGCCGCGGTTCTGCGGCTCGTGCCACATCATGAAGCCCTACTACGAATCGTGGAAGCATTCCTCCCACCACAACATCGCCTGCGTGGAGTGCCACATCGCGCCGGGCGTGGGCGCGGAGATCCGAAAGAAGTACGAGGCGCTCTCGATGGTGGCGAGCTACTTCACCGGCACGTACGGCACCAATCCCTGGACCGAGGTCGAGGATGCGGCCTGCCTGCGCTGCCATGAGCGGCGCCTGCTGGCGGGGAAGGAGCTGATCCGGGACGTCTTGTTCGATCACTCGACGCACCTGTCGGAGATGCGCCGGGGAAAGACGCTGCGATGCACCTCCTGCCATTCGCAGATCGTCCAGGGAAGCCACATCGCGGTCACCACGTCGACCTGCATCCTCTGCCACTTCAAGAACGCGAAGGAAGGGGAGGGGACGACCCGCTGCCAGCTCTGCCACTCGGTGCCCACCAAGACCTACACCGTGGGCACGGTGCGCTTCGACCACTCCGACGTGGCCCGGTTCGGCATGGAGTGCCGGTGGTGCCACGCGCGCCCCGTCGCGGCGAGCCAGGGCGAGGTGCCGCTGGAGCGGTGCGTGACCTGCCACAACCAGTCGGCGCGGCTCGCGCAGTACTCGAACACCGACTTCCTGCACCAGATGCATGTCACCAAGCACAAGGTCGACTGCATGGACTGCCACCTGCACCTGGAGCACGTGGCGCCGGTCACCGCGAAGACGATGCAGGGGAAGATGCAGCTCGCGACCGCGCGGATCCACCAGGCCGCCACCGACTGCCGGGGCTGTCACGAGACGGGGCACAACCCGCAGCTCGCGCTGTACACGGGCAGCGGGGGCCGCGGCGTGACGCCGATGCCCAGCCCGATGTTCGTCGCGGGCGTCCGCTGCGAGGGGTGCCATCAGGAGCTGCCGGGGCAGACCTCCGAGGTGAACCGCGCCTCGGACATCTCCTGCATGGCCTGCCACGGGCCCGAGTACCGGAAGATCTTCCTGAGCTGGAAGGAGGGAACCGCGCGGCGCGTCGCGGCCGTTCGCGCGCAGGTGGCGGCGACCGAGGGGGCCGTGGGACGGGGCTCGCCGCAGCTGGAAGAGGCGCGATTCAACCTGGACCTGGTGGAGCGGGGCCACGGCGTGCACAACGTCTCGTACGCCTACGCGCTGCTGCGCCGCTCGCACGACGACGTGAACGCGGCGCGGCGCGCCAAGGGGATGGCTCCTTTGGCGGCCCCATGGCGCGAGGCCCCGTACGAGTCGCCCTGCCTCTCCTGCCACGCGGGGATCGAAGACCAGGTCGGCACGATCTTCGGAAAGCGCTATTCCCATGAGGCGCACGTCATCGAGGCCAAGCTGGAGTGCAAGGTCTGCCATCGCACGCACCAGGAGAAGCCGGCCGGCGAGGTGCTGCGCTACGGCGCGGAGGGCTGCGTCACCTGTCACCACAAGCCGCCCGCAGGCGCCGCGTCCCTGACCGTGGCCCAGTGCGTGGCGTGCCATTCCGACGTGAAGACGCGCACCGTGAAGTCCTTCCGCGGCGATTTCGAACACAAGCTGCACATCGAGGACGCCGAGAAGACCTGCACCGACTGCCACGACGTCGCCGCAGGCACGATGGCGATCAAGAAGGCGACGTGCGCGGAGTGTCACGACGAGAAGTAGGTAGAGGTGGGCTCGGTCGCCAGTGGCAGATGATGTAGAGATAGGCGAGCCCACACCTTGGCGGCTCTAACTCTCCTGGGACGAGTAATATATATTAACTCGCCCCGGGGCGAGTCCCGACTTGCGCCAGCGCAAGTTGAGACTGGAGAAGTCCCGACTTGCGCCAGCGCAAGTTGAGACTGGAGGAGTTCCGACTTGCGCCAGCGCAAGTTGAGACTGGATGCGAGACCCCCGCACCACCTCCACCACCCGCGCCAAAGTCCGCACCCGCGCTGGAACATGTGAATCCGGCGACAGATGTAACATGGACGCGACGTCCGCGAGGGTCCAATTCGTCCTGGGACGAGTAATATATATATTAACTCGCCCGGGGGCGAGTCCCGACTTGCGCCGGCGCAAGTTGAGACCGGAGAAGTCCAGACTTGCGCCAGCGCAAGTTGAGACCGGAGAAGTCCCGACTTGCTTCTGCGCAAGTTGAGACCGGATACAAGACCCGCGCAGTACCTCCCACCCGCGTCAAAGTCCAGCACCCGCCCTGGAACATGTGAATCCGGCGACAGATGTAACATGGACGCGACGTGGGCCAGGATCAAACCCGTCGTGGAACGAGTAATATATATATTAACTCGCCCCGGGGCGAGTCCCGACTTGCGCCGGCGCAAGTTGAGACAGAAGTCCTGACTTGCGCCAGCGCAAGTTGAGATCGGGCGCCAGCCCCCGCAGCACCCCCACTACCCGCGCTAAATTCGCACCCGCGCTGGAACATGTGAATCCGGCGACAGATGTAGCATGGGCGCGACGCGCGCTAGGATCGAACTCGTCCTGGGACGACTTATGTATCTTGGCCTCGCAGCGGAGTGAGTCCTTCGTGAGCGAGCCCTCAACGATCGGCAGAACGGCAGCGACAAAATGGAGGCAGCGGCGAAATGAAGAGGGTCCCGAGAGCCTACGACCGGGGATCGGCCTCGCGGGCGCGGGCTTCCCAGGCCGCGGCGTCCTCGTCGCGCCCTAGAACGCGGCACGCTTCGGCCAGCTCGGCGAGCGTCTGTCCCTCGGAGCAGGACCAGGACCAGGAGAAGTCGTAGCCCTTCCGGCCGCTCGCGAGCGCGATCGCGCGGTCGAGGTCGGCCGCGCTGCGGGTGGCGCGCGCGAGGCCGGCCAATCCCTGCACCATGAGATGGCCGCCGCCCAGAGCCCGCGGGCGTCCCTTCACGTGCGCGATCAGCTGGCCGAAGGCCGCGCGCGCGGCCTCGAGGTCGCCCATCTGGAGCGACGCGCGCCCGAGGCTCGCGAGACAGATCCCGCGAAAGGTGTCGCGATACATGTGGTCGCTCTTGTCGACGGAGGCCAGCGCCGAGAGCGCGCTCTCCCGGGCCCCCTCGAGATCGCCGTGGCGCCGGAGCGCTTCGGCCAGCGCGCCGCCCGCGCCCGCGGTCGGTCCGGCGCCTCCCGTGCCCTCGAGCGCGACGACTTTCCGGAAGCACCAGATCGCCTCTTCCGTGGCGCCGAGCGCGAGATGACACCAGCCCAGCCCCAGCCACGCGAAGCCGTGCTGTGCGTCCATATCCACGGTGCGCTGGAAGTACGCGATCCCGCGCGCCACGTCGCCCGAGGCCGAGCAGGCGCACGCGCAGAAGTAGGGGCCGTACGAGCCGGACGCTTCGAGCACCGTCGCGCGCTCGCCCTTCTCGATCGCCTCCACAAAATGCCCCTGGCGGAA
>DASQJL010000058.1 GCA_035631035.1 Candidatus Binatia bacterium
TACCGGTGTCAGTCAAACCATTGCCCTTAGCTTTACTTCGTTCTCCACGGGAACAGCGACACGCCCACCGACGCCAGGATCCGATTCGCGCTGGCGTTGAATTCGCCGTCCGCGTTCGACTCGTGCTGGTACCCCATGCTCATGTTCACCGACGCCATCGCGCCTACCGGCACGCGCACGCCGCCCGAGAGCATCGGCGCGAGCACCGCGGTGTTGCTCATCGTGAAGCCGTCGTAGAAGAGCGCGCCGAAGCCGAGGCTGGCGAAGGGAATTACCGAGCCGTGGCGCGAGAAGTTATAGGTGAGCCCCGCCGTCGCGCCGAGCGCGGTGTCGTCGGTTCCGTTCGTGGACGTGTGGCGCGCGAGGAAACCGGCGTTCACTTCGTAGTGGTCGCTCAGGCAGAAGCCGACCGTGGGCTTCACGTCGAGCTGCGTGAAGTGATCCACGTTGCCATAGCCCTCGCGCTTGAAGTTCTGGTGCGTGAACGTGACGCTGGGGCTGAACTCCACCGCGCCGGCGGAGACGAGCGATCGGCCTAGGTCGGTGCCGGAGATCGCACGATGCGCGCGGACGTCGGGTGTGGTCGGGGTTGTCCCGGCGATGGAGGCGGCGGGCGCGAGCGTCGCGGCGGCGCACACCATCGCCGCGATGTGACGTGCGAGCGTTTTCATCTCTTATCCCCCTTGCCGAGCGGTGCTGGGTCTTCGCTTTTGCCGAACGTCAGTTCCATGGACCGGAAGGGCTCAGGCAAATTCCGGACCCGCCCATGCCTGGGCGCCCCCAACCCTGGCCTGCCTCTTGCCAACTACGACTTGGACCCGCTCCAAACCTCGGGGGAGGCGAGCCATTCCCATGTCCGTCATGCGGCCTTCGCATGCTCGAATTGCATTTTGCGCGGCGGTCGTGGCGTCGGCCGCGGTCGCGGCGCTCATGTCGGCGGGCTGCGGGAAGCTCCTCACGACCGAGCCCTCGGCGGGCGAGCGCTTCGACCAGCCGCTGGACGGGCTTTCGAACGGCGAGCTGGGCGACTTCCAGGACGGGCACACCCAGTTTCGGAAGGCGTTCACGATCAACGAGGGGCTCGGGCCGATCTTCAACAACGTCTCGTGCGCGTCGTGTCACAGCGGGGATGGGCGAGGGAAGCCCGAGAACGTGCTGGTGCGGTTCAGCCGCGGGACCGATCTCGATTTCAGCGAGGGGGGCCCGCAGCTTCAGGACAAGGCGATCCCCGGGGCCGTGGCGGAGCGGCTTCCGTCCGGAGTGGACGTCTCCTACCGCCTCCCGCCGCCGGTGTTCGGCGTGGGGCTGATCGAGGCGATCTCCGATTCCACGATCGCGGCCGGCGAGGATCCCGGCGACGCGAACGCGGACGGCATCTCGGGGCGCGTGAACTGGGTGACTCCGGCCCCTTATCTGCCCGCTGACGATCCCGGTGGCGGAACGACGCCGCGCGCGGGCCGCTTTGGGCGGAAGGGGTCGGTCTCTTCCCTGGTGCAGCAGGTGACCGAGGCGTACCACCAGGACATGGGGATCACGTCGGAGTTCCGGCCGGTGGAGAACGTGAACCCGCTGGGGCCGGAGGTCGCGGCCGGCGTGGATCGCGCTCCCGAGCCCGAGGTGAGCGTGGCGAAGATCCACGATCTCGCGCAGTACATGCGCATGCTCGCGCCCCCGTCGCCGGGGGAGATGACTCCGGCGCGGGAGCGGGGGCAGACGCTGTTCGCCGGCGCGCGGTGCACGGGCTGCCACACGCCCGTGCTCCACACCGGCCCGCACGAGATCGAGGCGTTGTCGAACCGCGATGTCGCTCTGTATTCGGATCTGTTGCTGCACGACCTGGGCGACGCGCTCGCGGACAACCGGCCCGACGGGAGCGCCGACGGCCACGAGTGGCGCACGGCCCCCCTCTGGGGCATGCGCATCGCCCGGGAGTTCCTGGGCGGGCGCTTGTTGCTGCTTCACGACGGCCGCGCGCACAGCGTTGACGAGGCCGTGCGGTTTCACGGGGGAGAAGCGTCGGCCGCGCGCGATGCCTATCTCGCGATGCCGACCGCCGACAAATTGGATGTCGTCGACTTCGTGGAGTCACGATGAGATTGATCCATGGTGCGGCGCCCACGATAGGGCCGGCACACAGGAAAGGGGCGGCGCCCATGAGACGGGCGACGCCGAGCGAGGTGCCTCCCACGAGAGGGGCGGCACCCAATGGGGCGGCGCGGAAGCGAGTGGTCGGAGCCGGTCTGATGGCGGTGTGGGCTCTCGTGTCTTGGGCCACCGCTTCAGCCGGGACCACTCCCGCCGCTCCCAAGAAAATGTCTGAAACGGACCTGGCCGCGACCGAGGCCGCTCGTACGGCGTCCGCGACCGGAACCACTGCTGCCGGGACCGCGCCGGCGACCACCACGACCGCCGCGCGCACCGCCGACGCGACGCACACCGCGCCCACCCGGGTGTCTCCGCCTCGTACCGGCACCGCTCATGGCACGACCACACGCTCCGATCCCGCGACCGTCCTCGTCGTCCAGGACGAGCAT
Organism: Candidatus Binatia bacterium; assembly: GCA_035631035.1. Lineage (NCBI taxonomy): Bacteria > Candidatus Binatota > Binatia (SeqCode) > Binatia bacterium. The sequence continues at coordinate 2,535 of DASQJL010000058.1, forward strand.
GCCTTCTCGCCCGACGCCGCGCCTTACCACGGCAGCCTCGAGAACATCGCCTGGGGCGGGCACGGGGAGTTGCGCTTCGGCTACGACCGCACCGCGGGCGTCTCCGATCCATCCTGGTTCCACGTGGGCCGCGCGAACGGCTTCTTCCTCGCGAAGCTGGGATCGCGGCTCCGCCTGGGTGGGCAAGCCTCGTACGACCGCGTTCCCGACGACTTCACCCTGGAGCGCGCCGAGCTGATCGCGCGCCTCGGCAGGGGCGCGCGCGAAGCGCACGCGGGGATCTTCCTGGTGCCGCTCGGCCGCACGAACCTGGATCACGACGCGCCGCAATACGAGTTCGGCGAGCGCTCGCTGGTGGCCACCGAGATCCTGGGCGTGCCCAACGCCGAGCTGGGCGCCGGGCTGCGCGGCGCGGGAAACTGGTCGCGCGCGATGCCCTTCACCTATGAGGTGGACCTGGTCACGGGCTTCGACGACGGCATCGTGATGGACGCCGCGGGCGGCACGCGCCTCCCCGCCGGCCGCAACAACTACGGTGACCAGAACGGACTGCCCGCGCCCTCGGCACGGTTTGCGATCCAGCCCTCCGTCGACACGGAGATCGGCCTCTCCGCCCAGAGCGGACCCTACAACCAGACGAAGATCGACGGCGTGCAGGTGGACCGCACGCGATTCGTCCACGTGGTCGCGGCCGACGCCGTCACCAATGCGATGGGCGTGGACTG
>DASQJL010000059.1 GCA_035631035.1 Candidatus Binatia bacterium
TGCAGCACCAGCGCGCGGGCCGTCTTCCGGACGGTGGCCGCGATCGCCTCCCGGTCGAAGGGGAGCAGCGTCCGCAGATCCACCACCTCCACGGAGATCCCCTCGGCCTCGAGCTTCTGCGCGGCCTGCATCGCCCGGTTCACCGTGGCGCCCCACGTGATGACCGAGACGTCCTTCCCCTCGCGCGCGACGCGCGCCTTCCCGAACGGGATCATGTAGTCGGGTCCGGGGTAGGGGCCCTTGGCGTAGGGCTGGCGGTAGATGTTCTTGTGCTCCAGGAAGAGCACCGGGTCGTCGCACCGGATCGAGCTGCGCAGGAGCCCGTTCGCGTCCACGGCGCTCGCGGGGTAGACGATCCGTAGGCCCGGCATGTGCGCGAAGATGCTCTCCCCGCTCTGGCTGTGGTAGATCGATCCGCCCTGGAGATATCCGCCGATCGCCACGCGGATCACGAGCGGGCAGGCGAAGTCGCCGTTCGAGCGCCACCGCAGCATCGCGAGCTCGTTTCGGATCTGCATCATGGCGGGCCAGATGTAGTCGAAGAACTGGATCTCCACGACCGGCTTGATCCCGCGCGTGGCCATCCCGATCGCGCGGCCGACGATGTTCGCCTCGGCGAGCGGGGAGTTGAAGACCCGCCGCTTCCCGAACTGCTTCTGGAGCCCGTAGGTCACCTTGAACACGCCCCCCTTGCCGGGGACCGTGTTCAGCGCCTGCTCGCGCGTGGCGTCGGCCACGTCCTCGCCGAACAGCACGATGCTCGCGTCGCGGGCCATCTCGTCCTTCAGGCAGCGGTTGATCAGCGTGACCATCGTCTCGGGCTGCCCCTCGAAACGCGGCTCGGTCTCGAACGCGGCGCTCGTGGGATCCACCGAGGGGGAGTAGAGATGGTCGTAGAGGGAATCCGCGGCCGGCTTGGGCGCCGCGAGCGCGGCCGCCTCGGCCTCGGCGATCTCCGCCTCCACGTCCTTCTGGATCTTCTCGATCTGCTCCCGGGTCGCGAGCCCCTCCTTGATCAGGAACTCGGGATAGGTATGGAGCGGATCGCGCTTCGCCTCCGCCTCGCGCTCGGACTGCGGCTTGTACGAGACCTCGTCGTCCGACATGGAGTGCCCGTAGGGGCGGATCACCAGCGCGTGGAGCAGCACCGGGCCGCGTCCGGCGCGGAGGTGATGCGCCGCCTCGGTCACCGTCTTGAACGATTCGAGAGGGTCGGTGCCGTCGCACTTCATGACGCGCAACCCGGGGATCGAGCCCATGCAGCGGCCGATGTCGCCTCCCGGCGTCTGCGCCTCGACCGGGACCGAGATGGCGTACTGGTTGTCGGTGATCAGGAAGAGAACGGGGAGCTGGGCCACCGCCGCGCTGTTGATCGCTTCCCAGAACTCCCCCTCGCTCGTGGTGCCGTCCCCGGCCGAAACGTAGACCAGCTCGTCCTCGTGGAAGGGGCGCTTCTCCGCGATCTCCTGGATCGTGGCGAGGAGGCGTCCTCCCTCCGCGCAGCCGACGGCCTGGAGGAACTGGGTCCCGGTCGGGCTGGACTGGGACACCACGTTCGCCCGCTTGAGCCCCCAGTGGCAGGGCATCTGGCGGCCGCCCGAATTGGGATCGTCCTTGGCGCCCACCGCCTCGTAGAGCATCTCCAGCGGGGTCATGCCCAGGCAGAGCATCAGCGCGCGATCCCGGTAGTAGGGATAGAACCAGTCGTGGCCGGGGCGCAGCGCCTTTCCGGCTGCGGTCAGGATCGCCTCGTGGCCAGCGCCCGAGATCTGGAAGTAGATGAGGTTCTGCTTCTTGAGCTTGATCTCCTCGTCGTCCATGCGCCGCGAGAGGAGCATCACGCGGTAGATGTCGACCAGGTCGGATCGGTTGAGCCCATAAAACGTAGCGGTATCGGCCCGGAGCGCCACGGAAGAGAACCTCCTCGACGGGGGGAATTACGACTTGAGCCCCACAAGTATAGCGGAGAGACTCCCGAGCGTGAAGTCCGCCGCCTCGCGATTCGTGAAGCCGGTCCATTTCCAGGGACCGGAGGGACGCCTGGAAGGGCTGTGGGACGACCCGGCCCGGGGGCTCCCCCCGGCCGTCATCGCCCACCCGCATCCCGCCCACGGCGGCTCCATGCACAGCAAGGTGGTCTACACCGTCTTCCGCGTTTTGCACGACGCGGGGCACGCCACCCTGCGCTTCAACTTCCGCGGGGTCGGCGCGAGCGAGGGAACCTATTCCGGGTGGGACGGCGAGGTCGGGGACGTGGCCGCCGCCGCGGCGTACGCCCGGCGCGAGACCGGGACCATCCCCCTCTTGGTCGCGGGTTTCTCGTTCGGATCGTGGGTCGCCTCCAAGTGGGCGATGGGCGACCCGAACGTCGAGCGGATGATCCTGCTCGGCCTGCCGGTCGACCGGAACGTGGACGACCGCTCGTTCGACCATTTGACCCGGCTCCCGGGGCCGCTCCTGATCATCCAAGGGGAGCGGGACCAGTACGGCAGCCCCGCGGGCATCGCGCGCCTGGTCGAGCGGCTCCGGCCGCTCGGACCGGTCGAGGCGAAGATCGTCCCCGGGGCCGATCACTTCTTCACGGGACACCTGGCGCCCCTGGAAGCCGCGCTGCGGCAGGGATTGGGGCTGGAGGCGTCGTGAGCGCTCGCCACCGCGAGCCGGGCGGCGCCGATTCACGGGAGGCATCGTGAGCACCGACATGCGGGACAAGGTGGCCGTCGTCACCGGCAGCACCAAGGGAATCGGACTATCGATCGCGCGGGCCCTTCTTGCGGAGGGAATGCGCGTCGCGGTTTCGGCGCGGAACCGATCCGAGGTGGATTCGGTGTCGAAGAGTCTGGAGCGGGAGCACGCGGGGCGCGTCCTGGGTCAGATCTGCGACGTGCGCCGCGAGGACGACGTGCGCGCGCTGTTCGACGCGGTGGACGCGAAGTGGCATGGGCTCGACGTGCTGGTGAACAACGCGGGTATCGGTCTCTTCAAGAACGTCGAGGAGATCTCGCTCGAGGAGTGGAACGCCGTGATCGAAACCAATCTCACCGGCGTCTTCCTCTGCACGCGGGCTGCCATCCCCCGGATGCGCGCGCGGGGCGGCGGCTACATCTTCAATCTCTCGAGCCTGGCCGGGAAGACCTCCTTCCCCAGCGCGGCCGCCTACAACACGTCGAAATTCGGATTGAACGGATTCAGCGAAGCGGTGATGCAGGAGATCCGCTACGACGGGATCCGCGTCAGCTACCTGATGCCGGGGAGCGTGAACACCTACTTCAACGGCCACGAGCCCGATCCATCGCAGGGCTGGAAGATCCAGCCCGAGGACATCGGTGAGATCGTGGTCGACCTGCTGCGGTTCCCGGGGCGGTCGCTGCAGAGCCGCGTGGAGATCCGCCCGAGCCAGCCGCCGAGGAAGTAGCTGGCCGCCGATCGGGCGCTGTCTTACTTCAGAATCGCGAACCGTCCGTTGTTCGTTCCGCCCGGCGTGGTGACCCGGTAGTAGTACACCCCCGACGCGAGCGGCTGGCCACGCCCGTTCGTGCCGTCGATCCGGACCTCGTGCCGCCCCTCCGCCACGAAGGCCTCGTTCACGAGCGTCCGGACCCGGCGCCCGCGAATGTCGAACAGCTCGACGCGCGCCGGCCCATCGCTCGGCATGCCGAAGACGAGCACACCCTCGGGGTTAAGGGGATTGGGCGAGACGAACGCGGCCGTCTGCGCTCCATCCGCGCCTCCCACGACATTCAGCATGATCGTCCCGGTGATCTTGTGGAGGTCGTACGTGTAGGCTTCGACCGTCGCGGTGACTTGCCTGCGACCCGATACGGTTGAGAAGAGCTTCGCCAGGTCCGCTCCCGAGAAGCAGGCCTCGATCTCCTGGATCCCGTCGTTGTCGCGATCGACCACGACCGTGCCCTTGTTCGTGAGCGCGTGGATGCTCGAGACCGTCCCGAGGTCGCTCTTCATGACGATCCTGTCGATCGCGACGTCCCACGCGCGGAAGCGGCCCCCGACGGGCTCGATCCCGAAGCAGTAGGAGCGGGGGGCCGTGCCCGCGAGCGCCAGGGACCGGGAGTTCGCGTCCTGGACCGCTTCGAACGAATAGACTTCAGGCGCCACCCCGGTGATGACGAGCTTGACCGTCCTCGTGACGGTCTGGCCCCCCATCGTGCCGGTGAGGGTGATTGGATACGTTCCCGGCGGTATGACCGGGTAGACGTACCCGAATCCCTCGAACCAGCCGGGAATGACGGAAGAGAAGCTGATGAGTGACCAGGGAAGGCTCGATTGGTCCACGGAAAAACCCTGGAACGGATCGTTGTCGGGATCGTCCAGACGCGCGCTGATATAAAAGTAGGGCTGGGTCCGGTTGTCCGCATGGTACTCGCCGTCAAGGCCGCTGAAGTAGGGAGGGCGATTGGGCTGCGGTGCCCATCCCCGGCTCAACAGCACCCTCAAGGTCCGTGTGTCGTTCAACGCGAGATCGGCCATTCCGTCTCCGTTGAGGTCCCCCACGTCGGCGTTGGTCGCTCCCTGACCCGCCGGAAGATCGACCCGCCCCTGGAACGTGCCGTCACCTTTCCCGACGAGGAGCGTGACCCCGAGCGATGGGGGCAGACCCGAGGTCCAGCCGGCCACGATCAGATCGGTCTTTCCGTCGCCATTGAAATCCGCGGCGGACAGGCGTTCGCCGAAGACGCCGGTACGGGCCAGGGCCGCCTTGGTGAACAGTCCGTTCCCCTGACCCAGGAGGACCTCGCTCGCGCCGGGCGGACCCCACCCGATGCTCGAGATCAGGTCCGGCAGACCGTCTCCGTTCCAGTCACCCACGACCAGGTCCCGGCTCTGATAGCCGTAGGAGCTCTGGGTCGAGTGACCCGCATCGAACGTTCCGTCTCCGCGATTCAGGAAGACGCTGTAGGCCTCAATGAAATCGCCGTGCGCGATGACGAGATCCAGCGACCCGTCGGTATTCATGTCCGCGAGATCGACCTGGTGGATGAAGTCGGGAAGGGTCAGGACCGCGGGCTCGGAGAACGTGCCACCGGGGGCCCCGAAGAAGATCAGCAACTGATGTTGGAAGCAGCCGAGCCCGCAATTCTCGAGTCCGATGACGATATCCGGCATCCCATCACGGTTCAGGTCTCCGACGACCGGCTTGCCACGGGTGTCCACGGTGGTGATGGGGGGACCGACGATCATGGAACCGTTCGGCTGGCCGTACAGAGGGAGGAGCGACTGCTGGGTGTCGTTGTTGTCCCGGACAGGAAGCAGCAGGTCGGCACGGCCGTCCCCATTCACGTCCGCTGCCGTGGACAGGTAGAGGTCGATCAGGTCATAGCCCTGATACGTGCTCTCGATCGGCGGCGCGAACGCTCCGTTGCCTAGTCCGAGGCGCACGAGGACCCGATGGTAGACGGCCGTCACCAGATCGAGGCGCGAGTCTCCATTCACGTCGGCCAGATGGGTCTCGAACGAGAATTCCCCCGGCGTCATCCAGTTCCGCTCCAAGAAGCAGTACCCGGGGCCGCATGGCGGGGGAGGAGCCACGGTGATCTGGAACGCGCGCGTCACGTCCGGCGAGACGCCGTCGCGTACCACGACCGACGCCTGGTACACGCCGGCATTGTAGAGGCCCGGGTCGAGGCGAATCTCGGCGGCTCCGACGCCCCGATCGATGACCGACACGAAATCGGGACCCGATGCCTTGGCAAACGTCAGCGGCCGATTGTCCAGATCGCGAGCCGTCACCGCCTGCGTCGCGAACCCGTACGAGTCGACGGTCATGTTCGCCACCGGGCCGACGTCGATCGAGAGCCCCTCGATCACTGTGATATGGAACGTTTTTCGATCGGTCGCGAATCCATCGGTCGCCCAGACCTCGGCAAGGTAGTTGCCGCCGTCGCTGGCTCCCGGGGCCAGGCGGATCGTCCCCGACGCCGAGCCGGTCCCCGCGCTCGCCGTCGTGACCGTCATGAAGCCGAGAGGGCTGCCCGAGAACGTAATCGCGTCGCCGTCCGGATCGGTCGCCGAAAGGGTCTGGTCCGCCGTCGCTCCCTCGACGACCGACATGTCGGAGGGCTGTTCGAGGGTGGGCGCGCGATTCGCGGTGCCGCCCCAGGCCAGGCCGTCCGTGTCGTTCCACTCCTGGCCGAGCTTCATGGTGTTGTCGAAGTCGATGCCGAAACATTGCGCCCCGAACGACGTCCCATAGGTGGCGCGAATGGGGGTGGAGGACGCGATCTCGATCGACGGCGTGCCTCCCGATACCGTGATCGGAACCGTGGCGAGCCGGTAGTCGCCCGGCGGCAGGATCGTTCCGCTCACGTATCCGGCGTGGTAGTCGGAGCCCGACGATTCGATCCCGTAGGGGATCGAGAACGCGGCGATCCGGTTCTCGATGGCGCCCCACGAGACCGTGCCGTTCGATGTCCGCAGAATGAACTCGTAGGAGTTGATCGTCAGGTCGCCGTCGCTCGTGACACAAGAAGCCGGCGAGCTGTCGCGGTTCACGTTCGTGCGCAGCCACACGTCGACCGAGGTGGTTCCTCCGGCGACCACGTCGGCGGCGGTGTGGATGCCGTCGCCGTTGGTGTCGAGGTACATGTACTGCGCGGCCGCGTGGGCCAAGGGAAGAGCGAGGATGAGAAGGAACAGTCCGAGGGCACGAAGGGATCCGAAAGCGCGAGTCGCGATCATGGGAGCATCCCGGGCAGGAGCTAGGTTGTCGCTGGATCCGCGTCGATAGTAGCACGCCCGGGCCCCGGGCCCGCTAAAGCCTGAAGAACCCCCAAACCACGCCCGTGAGCTCGCCCAGCACCGCCGAGAACACCACGCAGAGCGCCAGGTATACGAACGCGCCCCGTGCTCCGATCCACCGCGACACGACCCCGAACGTGAGGATGTTCACGATGGGGACGGAGAGCATCATGGCGGCGGCCGCGCCGGGTCCCATTCCCTTCAGCAAGAGCTCGCGGACCAGCGGGAGCTCGGCTCCCGAGCAGAAGTAGAAGGGGAGGCCGCTCAGCGCCGCGAGCAACGACCCCGCGAACGTCCGCTCGCCATAGAGCACGTTCACCCAGTGGCGCGGCACCAGGATGTCCACGACCGCCGCGACCGCGAGGCTCACCAGCACCCAGGGTCCGTACTCCACGATCTGCCCGCGGAAGCGCCGGGCCACCGAGGCGAATCGCGAGCGTCCCCGGATCTCGGCCACGTCGAACTCCTCGGCGTCGGGCTCCGGGCCGGGCCGCGTGGCCGTGACTCCTCCGGGCCCATGCGTGTGGTCCCCATGCTGCACCCGGCCCGCCGGCTCCGCCGAGCGGTCCGCGACGCTGCGGAGCGCCCGAACCGCCGCGTAGCCCACGGCCAGTCCGAAGACCACCGACACCACGAAGCGCGCGAGCGCCCAGCGCGCCCCGAGGACGGTTCCCGTGAGCAGGAGCACCGGCACGCTGACCGAGGCGCCGGCGGTCAGGAAGGCGAACGTGTGCTTGAGATCGCTCCCGCGGCGTCGCAACGACACGGCCAAAGGCACCATGCCGCACGTGCAGAGCGGGATCACCGCGCCGGTCATGGAGGCGAGGAGCATCGTCGCGGGATGGCGGCCGGTCAGGAATCGCGTGATGGTTTGCTCCGAGACATACTCCTCGATCCAGGCGCCGATCAGGATGGCGAGAAGGAAGAGAGGGATGATCTCGACGGCGGCGTCGGCGAAGACGCGGCCCATCGCGAACAGGGCGTGGGAGAGGTCCATCCCGGGATTCTACCCCAGCTTGCTTGACAGGTTGCGCCCCCTCGGCCACGATGCGGCTCCAACGTGGAGGGGACTGATGACGATCCGTGATCCGCTGTTCCATCCCGCGTTTCTGGGCCGCCGGGCGGCCATGGAAACGCCCCCGTTCGAGCCCTTTCCGCCCACGGGGCGCTCCGCCTGGTCGGGATCCGAACATCCTCGGCCCGACCTGGAATTCCACGTCCGCCACCACAAGACGGCCCTCGAGGTGGATCTGGAGCGGAAGGAGCTGCGCGGGCGCGCCGCTCTGACCCTGGAGTCGCTGCGCGAGGGGCTGCGCGAGGCCGCGCTCGATGCGGCCGAGCTGCGGATCGCCTCCGTGCGCGCGGGGAGGAAGAGCCTTTCCTACCTCCTCGAAGGGGAGAAGATCCGGATCACGCTTCCGCGGGCGCTCGGCGTCGGCGAGCGGATCACCGTCGAGATCGCCTACGCCACGAATCCCCGGAAGGGGTTCACCTTCGTGGGCCCGACCGAGGCGGAGCCGGAGCGCACGCCGGGCGGCTGGACCCAAGGCCAGGCGGACGACACCCACTGGTGGATGCCCTGCCTGGAGAGCACCGAGAGCCGCGCCACGCACGAGCAGATCGTCACGGCGCCGGCGGGGTACCGCGTCGTGGGCAACGGCCGGCTGATCGGGCGGAAGCCGAACCGCCGCGCCCGCACGGTGACCTGGCACTGGAAGCTCGACACCACGCATCCCGCCTACCTCACCTCGCTCGTCGTCGGCAAGTACGTGGAGCTGCGCGACCGCGCGGGCTCGACGCCGCTTTTCTACTACGTGCCGCGGGGCAAGGAGCGCGCCGCGCGCGCCGCATTCCGCAAGACCCCGCGCATGATCGCGAACTTCACCCGCGTGTTCGGCCACCCCTACGCGTTTCCGAAATACGCGCAGACGCTGGTGGCCGACTTCACGTTCGGCGGGATGGAGAACACCAGCGCGACGACCCTCTTCGACCGCATCCTCGAGATGCCGAACGACTCGCTGGACGAGGGCTACGACATGCTGATCGCCCACGAGCTGGCGCACCAGTGGTGGGGCGACCTCGTCACCTGTCGCGACTGGTCGGAGGGATGGCTCAACGAGGGGTTCGCCACCTACTCCGAGATCGTCACGCGCGAGGCGGACGCGGGGCAGGAGGACGCCGACTTCGGGCGGCTGGAGCAGATGTGCTCCTACCTCGTCGAGGACGGATGCGAGTACCGGCGCGCGCTGGTGGAGCGCCGCTACGAGTATCCGAACGAGATCTTCGACCGCCATCTGTACGAAAAGGGTGCTTTGGTGCTGCACCAGCTCCGCGCCGTGCTGGGCGACGACGCCTGGCGCCGCTCGCTCAAGCGCTACGTGCGCCGCCACGCGTTCGGGCCCGTGGAGACCGCCGACCTCCGTCGCGCGTGCGAGGACGAGACGGGACGGAACCTGGGCTGGTTCTTCGACCAGTGGGTGCACGCGGGGGGCCACCCGGAATTCAAGGTGGAGCGCCAGTGGGACGACGCGGCCCGCTGCCTCACCCTCACGTTCCATCAGATTCAGCCCGAGGACCGGATCACCCCGGTGTTCCGCGTCCCCATGCAGGTGGAGATCGCGACCTCCGGCGAGACGCGCCGCATCCCCATCGAGATCCGCGACCGACGGCAGACGGTCCAGATCCCGCTGTCCTCGCGCCCGCGCTACGTGGCGGTCGATCCCGAGCACCACGTCATGAAGCTCCTCGACTTCCCGCGCTCCGACGAGGAGCTCCTCTACGGGCTCAAGCGCTCCGGGTTTCCGCTGGAGCGGGTACGGTGCGCGCGCGAGCTTGCCGCCCGCTCCGACGAGCGCGTCGTGGCCGGGCTCCTCGCGGCGCTGAAGCGCGATCCCTTCTGGGGCGTGCGCGCCGCGGCCGCCGTGTCGCTGGGGGAGATCGGCGCCCGGATCCCCGGCGTCGCCGACCGCCTCGGACCCTCGGCGCTGAAGGAGCAGACGCGCGTCCGGCGCGGCGCGATCTGGGCGCTGGGCTGGATCGGCGATGCCGCCGCGGTCAAGCTGCTCCAGCGCTGCGTGAGCCGGGACGCGAGCACGTTCAACGTGGGGTGGGCGCTCCTGGGCATTGCCCGGGCGAAGCGGCCCGACGCGTTCGAGCGGATCGTGGCCGAGCTGCCGCGCCCCAGCCACCGCGACATGCTGCAGATCCTGGCCTTCGACGCGCTCGCGTTGCTGAAAGACCCGCGTGCCCTGGACGTCTACCTGGAGCACACCTCGCTTCGCTACCGGAACGAGGGGCGCGCGGGCGCCACCAAGGCGATCGGCAAGCTCGGGATCCGCACCGACGCCGCCGAGGCGCGCCTGGTCGAGCTGCTCTCGGACCGCTGGTTCCGGGTCCGGAACGCCGCCGCGTGGTCGCTCTGGAAGATCAAGTCGCCGAAGGCCGAGTCCGCGATTGCCGCCGCGCTGGAGCGCGAGGCGCTCGACATGTCCCGCGCGGCGCTGCGCGACGCCCTCGACGGAGTGCGCAAGGGGCGGTAGTCTTCCCGGGTTCCGTTGCTGCCGCTTCCCGTTCCCGGAAAGACTCGATGCCGCTCGAAGCGGGGACCCGCCTGGGTCCCTACGAAATCGTCGCTCCCCTCGGCGCCGGGGGGATGGGCGAGGTCTATCGCGCCCGCGACCCGAGACTGGGACGCGAGGTCGCGGTCAAGGTGCTCCCGCCCGCGTTCGCGCGCGACCGCGAGCGCCTCCAACGCTTCGAGCACGAGGCGCGCGCCGCCGGCGCGCTCAACCACCCCGGCATCACCGCCATCTTCGATCTCGGTACCCAGGATGGAATTCCGTTCCTGGTCAGCGAGCTGCTCGAGGGGCAGAGCCTCCGCGACGTTCTGGCCGAGGGACCGCTCCCGCCCGCGCGCGTCGCCGACCTGGGAATCCAGACCGCGCAGGCTCTGGCCGCGGCGCACGCCAAGGGAATCGTCCATCGCGACCTGAAGCCCGAGAATCTGCACCTCCTGCCGGACGGCCGCCTCAAGGTGCTCGACTTCGGGCTGGCCAAGCTGACCGCGACCGACGCGCCCGCGCGCGACGAGACCGGCCCGCAGCTCCACTCGATCACGATGACGGGAACCATTCTCGGGACCGCGTCCTACATGGCCCCGGAGCAGGTGCGGGATCAGCCGGTCGATCATCGCGCCGATCTCTTCGCGCTCGGCGCGATCCTCTTCGAGCTGGCGAGCGGCAGGAGGGCGTTTCCTGGCGAGACGCCGGCGGACCGGATGACGGCGATCCTCACGCGCGACCCCGATCCGCTGCCGTCCAGCGTCGACGCGGCGATTCCCGGGCTCGAGGCGGTCATCCGACGCTGCCTGGAGAAGCGCGCCTCGGACCGCTTCGATTCCGCTCGCGACCTCGCGTTCACGCTCCGACTTCTGGTCGCCGCTCAGGAGAAGGGGGGGCCCGCTGCTCCGAAGCGTGCCGAGGCCGCGGTCGCGCCGCGGGACGTGAGGTTCCGCCAGCTCACCTTCCGCGAGGGGCTCGTTTCGGGCGCGCGGTTTGCGTCCGGGGGACGCACGGTCGTCTATGCGGCCAACTGGGGTGCGGATGAGAAGGATCTCTATCTCGCGCCCGTGGGGAGCCATGAGCACCGCCCGCTGAACGTGCCGGGTGCCCGGGTCCTCTCGATCTCCCGGAGCGACGAGCTCCTGGTCCGGCTTCGCTCCCGCGACGTCGGGGGCTTCGTCGTGCTTGGCGTCATCGCCCGCATGCCGCTCATGGGCGGCACCCCGAGGGAAGTGGCCGACGAGGTCTTCCAGGCAACGTTCGGTCCGGATGGGCGCCAGATCGCCGCCGTTCGCTTCCTCTCCGGGGCCGCGCGCCTGGAATACCCCCTCGGGACCGTGCTGGCCGAGACGAACGGGTGGTTCAGCAGCCCCTGCGTCCTGCCGGATGGGAGGGTCTTTTGCGTCGATCATCCGGCGCGCGGAGACAACGCGGGGTATCCCATGATCGTCGGACGGGAGGGCGGGCAACGCCTGACGACCGAGCGATTCAGCTCGGTCGCGGGAGGCGTTCTCCTTCCCGGCGGGCGCCACGTATTGATGTCCGGCCAGGAAGCCGATGGAAGCGGCGGGATCTTCTTCGTCTCTCTGGAAGGCGGGTATCGCCCTGCGTATCGCACGCCGGACTGGTCGTTCGTGGAGGACGTATCGGACGCCGGCGATGTCCTCCTGACCCGGCGAAGCCCGCGGATGCTCCTGGAGACGGGAACGCGCGGCCAGGACCCGTCGCGCGACCTTTCCTGGCTGGACTGGTCGCTCGCGCGCGATCTCACGTCCGACGGCCGCACCGTGCTGTTCGACGAGACCGGGTTGGGCGCGGGACATCCCACGGTATTCGTGCGCGGCACCGACGGCTCGCCGCCGGTCCCCATCGCGGATGGGGATGGCGTCCGACTGTCTCCCGACGGCCGCACCGCGATGGTCATCGATCCGACCAATCCCACGGGCTTCGAGCTGGTGCCGATCGGGATCGGAAGCGCCGAATCGCATCGCATCGCGCCTGTCCGGGGCATGGGAGCTGCCTGGTTTCCCGACGGCAAGGCGATCTGCATCGGAGGGCACGAACCCCAGGGGCGTCCCAGGCTCTACCGGTACGATCTTGCCACGCGCGTCCTCCGGCCGCTGACCGAGGAGGGAACCTTCATCAGCTTCTGCTCCGTCTCTCCGGACGGCGCGTTCGTGTTCGTTCTGAGCCCTCGGGGACATTCGATCTATCCCGTGGCCGGAGGCGAACCGCATGTCCTGGAGGCCTTGGGAAGCCAGCATCGTGGGATCGGCTGGAGCCCGGACGGGAGCGCCGTCTTCGCGTTCGAGCGCGGGCGCGTTCCCACGCCGGTGCTCCGCATCGACCTGGCCAGCGGGCGGGCGGAGCCGTGGATGGAGATCCATCCTCGGAGCACGGGAGGCGTGACCGGATCCAACGCGGTCTGGCTCTCCGCCGACGGCGAGCGTTACGTATGCAGCTACTCGCGCACGCTGTCGGAGCTCTTTCTCGTGACCGGGCTGACTCCATGAGCGGCCTGACCGGCCTCGCTCCCGGAACCCGTCTCGGGCCCTACGAGATCGTCGCGCCCCTGGGCGCGGGCGGCATGGGCGAGGTCTATCGCGCCCGCGACTCGAGGCTGGGACGCGACGTCGCGGTCAAGGTGCTCCCGCGCGCCTTCGCCGCGGATGCCGACCGGCAGCGGCGCTTCGAGGCCGAGGCGCGCGCGGCGGGCGCGCTCAACCACCCCAACATCGTCACGCTCTTCGACGTGGGCGCGACCGACGGGACGCCCTATCTCGTGACGGAGGTGCTCGAGGGGGAGACCCTGCGATCGCTCCTCTCCCGCGGACCGCTCCCGCCCGCGAAGGCCGCGGCGCTCCTGGGGCAGGCCGCGCAGGGGCTGGCCGCGGCGCACGCCAAGGGGATCGTGCATCGCGATCTCAAGCCCGAGAACCTCTTCGTGCTGCCCGACGGCCGCGTGAAGGTTCTCGATTTCGGGATCGCCAAGCTGGTCGCCGGCGAGGCCTCGGCCGGCGCCGAGACGACGCCGGTGTTCGCTTCGATGACCGCCTCGGGCACCATCCTGGGAACCGTCTCCTACATGGCTCCCGAACAGCTACGTGATCAGTCGGTGGACCATCGCGCCGACCTCTTCGCGCTGGGCGCGATCCTCTATGAGCTCGTGTCGGGGCGGCTCGCGTTCCCGGCGGATACGGCGGCCGATCGCGTGACGGCCATCCTGACCGCCGACCCCAAGCCGCTCGATCCGGCTGTCGAGGGCGCGATGCCGGGACTGTCGGAGCTGATCCGCCGCTGCCTCGAGAAGCGCCCCGAGACCCGATTCGAATCGGCGCGCGATCTGGCCTACGCGCTGGAGATCCTGGCGGGCGCCGCCGGTTCGACGCGCGAGGCGGCAGGGTCCCACTCAGAAATGCAGGCGGTCGATTCGTACCTCAAGATCCGCCAGCTCACGTTCCGCGAGGGATACCTCTCGGCGGCGCGGTTTGCGCCGGACGGCGTCACCGTTCTGTACCGCGCCGCGTGGGAGGGGCAGCCGCCCCGGATCTATCTGTCGCGAACGGACAATCCCGACTATCAGCCGCTCCAGCTGGGCAACGCGGAGCTGCTCTCGGTCTCGTCGGCCGCCGAGCTCGCCATCGGTCTGCACCCTCGGGACATGGGCGGCTTCATCCAGCTCCACACGCTCGCGCGCGTCTCGATGCTGGGCGGCGTTCCCCGCGAGCTGGCGAAGGACGTCTTCATGGCCGACTGGGGACCCGGCGGCCGGTCGCTCGCCGCGATTCGTCTCGTGGACGGCCGCTTCCGACTGGAATACCCCCTCGGGACGGCGGTGCACGACACGACCGGATGGTTCAGCCATGTCCGCGTCGCTCCATCCGGAAAGCAGATCGCGTTCTTCGAGCATCCGGTCGCCGGGGACAACGCGGGCGACGTGAAGGTTCTGGAGCCCGGGCGACCCCCGAAGACCTTGGTCCGCGGACTCAACAGCGCGGGCTCCCTCGTCTGGCGACCCGACGGGACCGAGATCTGGTACGGGGGCACCGCGGAGGGGCAGGGATCCGGGCTCATCTATGGCGTGACGCTCGACGGGAGCGTGCGTGTGGTCTACCAGACCCTCGGCTGGCCCACGCTCTACGATTTCGCGCAATCCGGAGAGGTCCTGATCGGGCGCATGAAGCCGCGCCTGAGGCTCCAGACCGGCACGCGCGAGGCTCAGGGCGCCGACACGACGGAGCTCTCCTGGCTCGACTGGAGCCTGGCTCGCGACCTCACCACGGACGGCTCGATGGCTCTCTTCGACGAGACCGGCCCCGGCATCATGCACGGCGCGGCCGTATACGTTCGAGGGACGGACGGATCGCCCGCCATCCGGATCGGCGAAGGCGTGGGGATGGGGTTTCTGCCCGATGACCGGCATGCGTTGACGATCGAGGTCGTCGATTCGGAGCGGGTCGTCGGAATCTGCCCTCTTGGAGCCGGGGAGCCGAGGCGCATCCGTCTCGGAGGCATCGTCCCTCACTTCGGCCGGCCGTTTCCGGACGGGCGCTCCGCCGTGATCGTCGGGCACGAACCCGGACGGGAGGGAGCGCTCTACCGGCTGGACCTGGAATCGGGGGACCTGCAGCGCATCACGCGCGAGCCGATCACGGTGCGTCATCCGAGACCCACGCCGGACGGAAGCGCCGTTCTCGCGACCCGGGCGGACGGGGCGTTCGCCCTGTTTCCGGTAGATGGCGGGCCCTCGCGCGTCATTCCCGGCCTCGAGACGGACGAACGCCCCTGTCAATTCACCGAAGACGGCAGGTACATCTACAGTTTCCGGCGAGGAGCCATTCCCTGCACGGTCGACCGGATCGAAGTCGAATCCGGGCGGCGCGAGTCGTGGCTCGTGATCGAGCCGGTCACGCGGAACGGGACCGAATCCTTCGTCTCGGTGCTCGTCACCCCGGACGGAGCGCGGTATCTCGGCTCGTTCGGACAGTACGTCAACGACCTGTTCGTCGTCAGCGACCTACGCTAAGTGGCGCCCGGGCGCCGCACCGCGCTACACTGACCCCATGCACCTGACGACCGTCTCTCGAAAGATCCGCGGCAAGGCGCTCATCCTGTGGGACCCCAAGCGCCCCGGGAAGAAGCGCGACGCCATCGATACCGACCAGATCACGCCGGCTGAGGACTGCGTCTCGGAGAGTCTCGCCACCCTGGACGAGAAGTGGAAGTCGGGCGCCTTCCGCCACGTCATGCCCGACTTCCGCGCGCGGGTGCACGGGGGGGAGACCTTCCTGGTCGCGGGCGACCGCTTCGCGATCGGCTCCTCGCGCGAGATGTCGCCCGCGGGTCTCAAGGGGATCGCCGAGGAGGCGGGGCTCGAGATGGTCGTGGTCTGCGGCGGCAACATGGGGGACATCTTCCGGCGGAACGCGCTCAACCTGGGATTGCAGGTGGTGCAGAGTCCCGAAGCGGTCGAGGACGCGCGCGACGGGGATGAGTTCGAGCTGGACGTCGAGTCGCGCGAGCTCACGAACGTGACGCAGGGGAAGCGCTACGTGCCCAAGGCGCTCACCGCCAAGGAAGAGGAGATCCGGAAAGGCGGCGGCATCTTCGCCATGGGGCGGCGCGAGGTTTCGGCCGCGCGGGGGCGGGTTCCGGCGGTCGAATTCCCCGATCCGATCACCGCGAGCCGGATGACCGCGACCGAGCAGATCCTCTGGGCGCACCGGGTCGACAAGAACGCCGAGGTTCGTCCCGGCGCGACGATCCAGGCCTACGCCGATCTCCTTCCCGCGTCCGACGGGACGGCGCCTTTCTCCATCCACACCTTCCGCCAGATCGTGGGGGACGTGGCCGCGGTTCCACGCCTCGCGGCGATCGCGAACGACCACTTCGTCTTTACCGGGAAGGACGCCGACGAGAAGCAGACCGGCATCTCGCGCGAGTTCGCCGCACGACATGGGATCAAGGCCCCGTACTACGCGCCGCCCGGGACCGGGATCTTTCATTTCTATTTCCCGGAGCAGGGGCTCGTGATTCCAGGCGGTTTCTATCCGGGGGCAGACTCCCACAGCCGCGCCTACGGCGCCTACGGCGCCGTAGGAATTGGCGTGGGAAGCACCACGCTCGGCTTCGGCTGGGCGACGGGGTACGTCTACGTCACCGTGGCGAAGCAGCGGCGGGTCGCGTTCCGGGGGAAGCTCCAGCCGTGGGTGGGCGGGAAGGACATCGTCCTGAAGCTCCTCTCCGGCTGGGGGGTGAAGCAGTCGCAGGGGATGAGCGTGGAGTTCCTGGACGAGGGAGGCCAGCTGCCCATCCCCTACCGCAACACCATCGCCAACATGATGGCCGAGGCGGAGGCGATGAACGGGATCTTCCCGCAAGATGCCGTGACCGACGAGTGGTTCCGGGACCGCGGGTTCAAGCTGCGCTACCCGAGAGTCGCGCCGGGCGAGGACGCGGTCTACGAGCTGGACGAGACGCTCGACCTCTCGGGCGTCGCCCCGATGATCGCCAAGCCGTTCAGTCCCGGGAACGCCTATCCCGCCGAAGAGGTCGCGACCGAGCGGCTCACGTTCCAGAAAGCGATGATCGGAAGCTGCACCAACGGCGGCTACGACGACCTGCTCTCGGCGGCGCTCGTCCTGCGTGGAGCCCGGGCCATGGGGATCGACCGCGTGAAGGGGAAGCACGAGTTCATCGTCTTTCCGGGAAGCGGCACGGTGAAGCTGCAGATCGAAAACCCCGATCCCCGCCTGAACGGGGAATCGATCGCCCAGGTCCTGCGCGCCGCGGGCGCGGAGATCCGCGAGTCGTGGTGCGGTCCCTGCTTCGGCCAGGGTCCCGACGCCCTGGAATCGGGGGAGCGCGCCATCACCTCGTTCAATCGGAACTGGCAGAACCGGATGGGCGTGGGCGGCGAGGGCTACCTCGCGAGCCCGGCCGTGGTCGCCTCCTCCGCGCTGGCCGGCTACATGGCGCCCCCGTCGGAGCTGGGGCTGGTGTGGGACCCGGAGGCGTTTACTTGAGCAGGCTCATTCTCCGCGTCAGCGAGCGGGACCCTTCGTTCAGCTCGTAGAAGTAGATTCCCGAAGCCACCCCGCGGCCGGCCTCATCGCGGCCGTCCCACCGGATGCGATACCCGCCGGCATCGAGCCGCTCGTTGACCAGCGTGCGCACCAGGCGCCCCTGCGCCGAGTAGACGCGCAGGGAAGCGCGGCCGCCCTGGGCCAGCTCGAAGCGGATCGTCGTGACCGGGTTGAAGGGGTTGGGCGTGTTCGCGGCGAGCGCAAAGCGCGGGCGTGGCGAGGACGCGTCCACCTCGACCGCGGCCGGAGCCGAGATCAGGAAGAGACTGTCGGAGGAGGCGACGTAGGTCGTGGCCCCCGCGTGCGCGGTCGCCCGCACCTTGGCCTGGAGGGTCGAGTAGGCGCCGTCGACGAAGTACGCGAGCGATCGCGGCGGGCCGGGGCTCACCCCGTAGAGGGTGCCGAGCCGCACGGGATAGGTCGCGCCGCCGTCGGTGGAGAGGTCGAATTCCACGGAGTCGGCGGATGCGCCGCCCACCACCACGGTTATGGAGTCGGGCTTGCCCGGCGGGATCTGCGCGCCCTTCGAGGGATGCGTCACCGTCGCCAGGAAGAGCGGCGCGGCCGCCGCCTGGATGTCGAGCTTGCCGTAGCCCCACACGCTGTTCGGCACCGATCCCGTGAAGGCGTCGGCGTGCGCGGTCGAGCGCAGGCGCGCCTTGATCGCCGACGGGGATTGTCCCGCCCACGCCGCCTGCGCCAGGAGAATCGCGACCGAGCCGGTCACGTGCGGCGAGGACATGCTCGTGCCCGCCTCGATGTGATGCACGCCGTCCTGCGCGATGAGCGCGGTCGCCGGGTTGTAGAGGCTCGACTTCGTGGACACCACGCCGAAGCCCGGCGCGCTCAGGTCGGGCTTCAGCGCGCCGTCGCGGCGCGGACCCTGGCTGGAGAAGGAGGCGATGGAGTTCACGGTGGGCGTGGGGTTCCAGCAGTAGCGGCTTCCGTCCACAGCCGTCCAGCACTCCTTGGTCACGTGGGCGGCGACGGTGATCACCGAGTCGGCCGAGCCGGGAGATCCCACCACGCCGCCGAAGGTGTTCCCCTGGACGAAGCGCGCGAGCGAGGCGCCGTTGCCGAGGTGGTCGCCGTACAGGTACATGTCGGCGATGCCCGTCGTCATCAGCGCGACGGGTGTGAGACGGAACTCCCAGGTCCCGCTCTTCGGCGCCTTGTTCGCGAAAGCGTCGAAGATCTCGACGTAGATCTCGTGGTCGCCGTTGGCGGGAGCCGTCGTCCCGTTGTAGGCGTTGATGTAGCCGTCGCCCGTGTTGTTGGAGGTGCTCGAGAGCCCCGTGGCGATCGGGCCGATGGTCGTGCCCGAGGGCGTGATGATCGTGAGCGAGACCTGGTCGGCGCCCGCGTACCAGCCCGAGAAGAGCAGGTAGTCGTTCTGGGTGCCCGCGTTCTTGGTGTAGGTGGGGACCGTCACCGTCATGCTCTGCGGCGTCGTGCCGTTCAGGTCCAGCCGCCCGTGCATGTCGTCCTCGCCCGTGTTTCCGGCGGAAGCGACGACGATCCTTCCGGGGCCGGTGAGCGCGTTCACCATCGTGTCGAAGCCGTAGGTGCCATCGTGCGGACCGTCCTCGGTGCCCAGGCTCAGGTTCACCACCGCCTGCTTGCCGAGCGCCGCGGCGCGCTGGAAGACGTAGTTCACGCCGTCGATGATCGACGAGGTCGCGAAGGTGGTCTTGACCATGACGAGATCGGCCTCGGGCGCCATGCCGACGTACGTGAAGGCCGGCTGGCCGTTTCCGGTGCCGCTCCCGTTGCCGCCAGCGATCCCGAGCACGTGCGTGCCATGCCCGTCGGTGTCCGTCTCGGTCGCCGTCCCCGCGTTGATCTGGGCCGCCGTGAACTCCGCGCCGTACGTGAATCCGGCCGGCGGCGTGCCCGTGCTCGCGGTCTGGTCCCACACCGAGAGCAGCCGCGTCGTCCCATCCTGGTGCTTGAAGTCCGGGTGACCGAGATCCACGCCCGTGTCGACGTCGCCGACCAGGATGCCCGCGCCGGTCTGTCCCGTGATCACGGGCGGCGTGATGGTGCGGAGCGCGTTCACGTGCGTGTCGGGGGCGCTCCGGTCCAGGTTCGGCTTGCAGCGCTCGGCCACGCTGACGCGGTCGACGTCCGGCATCGCCAGCAGGGCCTGGAGGAGCCCGATCGGACAGCGTGCCGTCATCATCCGTCCCGCGACCGTGTTCACCTCGATCCCGCGCGCCCGAAGGAGTCCGGGCGGAACGTCCCCCTCCACGATCAGCTCGATCATCGTCTCGCCGTTCCGTCCCTTCGTGAGGAAGCGGTCGGAGAGATCGGTCCCGGGCTCGATGTGCGCGAGCGCGGGGGAGACGGATCGTGGAGCGGCGGTTGCGGAAGAGGCGAAGAGTGCGAGTGTCAGGAAGAGCGCGGCGGACGCGAAGGGGCGGGGAGCACGGCGCATGAAGTCGTTCACCTCGACACGGGTGTGGCTCGTACGGCTCGGAATGGGCGGATCGAGTCTTAGATTATACCACGGCGGGATCGATTCAGGCGCGTTCAGGGCGGCGACGTAACCCCTTGACCGCCTTGAGGGTAGGTCCGCGCAGCGGTAGCTCGTCCAGGCGCGCGGGGTCGACCCAGCGCGCCTCTGCGGCCGCACTTCCTTTCGAGGGCGGATCGAGCGATTCCCACACCTCGAAGTGGAGGTCTTCGGCGTAGGTGCGGTGCCGGAAGCGTCGCGTCGGTCCCGTCACCGGCGCCCCCTTCGTCCAGGTGCGCGAGAGTCGAACCGCCGCGGCGCGCGCCGCGCCTTCCGTCCCCTGCGGGGTGGTGCCTGCGGTCCCCTCTCGCGCCTTCGCCGCGGTGTCCGCCATCGGGAGGCTCCAACCCTTGGCGTCGGAAGCGCCCCGTGAGCCGCCGGCTTCGCCGTTCACCAAGAGGATCTTCGCTCCGCGCCGCGCGAGGAGCATCACGACGCGCCGCGTGGGAAGGCTCGAGGCCGTCTTCGCGGGCTCGGGGTAGGCCGCGGCATCGCCGCTCCGGCGCGCCAGGCACGGGGCCGCGGCGGGACACGCATCGCAGCGCGGGGCGCGCGGGGCGCAGACCAGCGCCCCCAGCTCCATGAGCGCCTGCGTCCAGTCTCCCGGGCTTACGCCCTCGGCCAGGCGCGTCGCCAAGCCCTCGACCTCGCGCCGCAGGACGGGATCGTCGCGGCGGCCCCGAAGCCCCGCGATCCGGGCGAGCACGCGGATCACGTTTCCGTCGACCGCCGCTGCCGACATGCCGTGGGCCACGCTCGCGATGGCGGCTGCCGTGTAGGCGCCGACTCCCGGCAGCG
Organism: Candidatus Binatia bacterium; assembly: GCA_035631035.1. Lineage (NCBI taxonomy): Bacteria > Candidatus Binatota > Binatia (SeqCode) > Binatia bacterium. Next base: position 20,715 of record DASQJL010000059.1, read on the forward strand.
CGCGAAGCGATTCCTGGTCGTCGGGAACGCGGCCGCCGTGCTCGCGCACCATCACGGCGGCCGCGGCATGGAGGCCCCGCGCGCGCCGGTAGTAGCCCAGCCCCGACCACGCCGCGAGCACGTCCTCCTCGCGCGCTCGCGCGAGGGCCCGCACCGTGGGGAAGCGCGTCAGGAAGCGCTCGTAATAGGGGATCACGGTCTCCACGCGAGTCTGCTGGAGCATGATCTCGCTCACCCAGATCGCGTAGGGATCGCGCGTCCTTCGCCACGGAAGGTCGCGGCGGTTCCGCCGGTACCATCGGAGCACGGCGGCGCGAAGCGCTCGCAGCTCGGCAGAGGCCGCGCTGGACGCGGCAGGGCGCTTCACGACAACGGGAGGGCGCTTCACGACAACGCCTCCGCCGCACGGTGTCCGCTCAGCGCCGCGCTCTCGATGGTGGGCGGGAGGCCGGTGTCGGTCCAGTCCCCCGCGAGGAAGAGTCCCTCCACGCGCGTGTGGGTCGCGGGGCGAAGCGCGTCCGCCTCGGGCGTGGCACGCATCGTGGCGCGCCGCTCCTTGTAGACGCGGGCGCCGATGAGCCGCGCGCAGCGGGCGGCGCCGAAGGCCTCCGCCAGCTCGGCCGTGGTCTCCGCGGCGATCGCCTCGGGCGCGCGCCCCGCGTCGGCGAAGGCGGCGCTCCGCACCGTGCCCACCGCGAAGCCGGCTCCCACCCCGGCCCCCGCGGCGCCGCGGTCGAACGCCCACTGCGTCTTCGTTCCGATCAGGCCGAGAAAGCGCGCGGGGAGCACCGGGCGATCGTACACGTGCACGGTGGAGACGATCGGAGACCAGGGAACCGCGGCGATCGCGCGATAGGGCTCGGCCAGCTCGGGGCGCAACAGCCAGGTCACCCGCTCGTGCGGCACGGCCAGGATCACCGCTCCCGCCTCGATCCGCTCGCCGCCCAGGAGCGAGACGCCCGCCGCGCGGCCGCCCTCGACGCGAACGCCGAGTGCGGTGGCGCGGTAGCGCACCGCACCGCCCGGGCGCGCCACGTACTTCTCGAATCCGGCGAGCAGATCGCCCAGGCCGCGCCGCGCGAGCGCGAGCCCGCTCGCCGCCGCGGGCGCGGCGAGGAGCCGGTCCAACGCCCGCGCGAAGAGCGCGGCCGATCCCTCCTCCGGAGATTCGTTCAGCGCCGCCAGGGCCAGCGGACTCAGGATCGTCTCGAGGTCGGGCTCCCGGATCTCCTCGCGGAGCCACTGCGCGACCGTGCGGCGGTCGGCGTCCCTCCGGGAGAGGGCTTCGGCCTTGGGACGCAGGGACGCCGCCGCCAGCCGCGCGGCCGGCGAGAGGCGCGGGCAGGAGGCGATCGCGGCGATCCAGTGGAACGGCGCGGGGAGGCGCGGGCAGCGGATCTCGTACTCGCCGCGGCCGCGCTCCCAGTACCGGAGGCGGAACGCGGGGTCGGCCTCCAGCTCGCGCTCGGTGCCGATGCGTCGCAGGAGCTTCCAGGTCTCGTCGTAGAAGGAGGCGAGCACGTGCTGGCCGTTGTCGCGGAGCTCGCCCGTGGTGGGATCGGTCCAGGAGTAGGCGCGGCCGCCCGGGCGCTGCCGGGTTTCCAAGACGAGGACGCGGGCCCCCCGCTCGGCCAGGGCGGTCGCGGCCGCCACGCCGGCAAAGCCTGCGCCCACGACCACGACGTCGGGGCGCGCCACGCGTGTCAGCGCGGGCTGCGCACGGCCAGCGCCGTGCTCGCCGCGATCCAGACGCGCTCCAGCTTCGAAACGCGGACCTCGCGCGACAGCACGTCGAAGCCGGAGGCCTCGATCCGTTCCAGGAGGCGGCGATAGACGCCCGCCATGATCTCCGCGGCCAGGAGCCGCCGCCGGTCGAGGGCCGACACCTCGCGCTCGGCGGCCTCGAAGAAGGAGCGGGCCCGCTCGGCCTGGAAGCGCATCAGGTCCAGGAACGCCCGGTCGCGCCGGCACAGCCGGAGCGCCTCCTCGCTCACGCCGAAGCGCGCCAGCTCGTCCGTCGGAAGATAGACGCGGCCGCGCGAGAGATCGCTTCCCACGTCGCGGAGGATGTTCGTCAGCTGGAGCGCGAGCCCCAGGTTCTCGGCGTAGCGCCGCCCGCGCTCCTCCGCCTCGCCGAAGATGCGGAGGCAGATGAGTCCCACGATGGAAGCGACCCGGTAGCAGTAGCGATGCAGCTCCGCGAAGGTGCCGTAGCGGCGATGGGAGAGATCCATCTCCACGCCGTTGATCAGCTCGTCGAAGTAGAAGCGGGGGATGTGGAACCGCTCGACGTGGGGGCGGAGCGCCGCCGTGAGCGGCTCCTCGGGCACCCCTTCGTAGAGAAGTACCAGCTCGCGGCGGAAGCGCTCCAGGCGCGCCCGCGCGCGGTCGGTATCCGAATCCTCGTCCACGCCGTCGTCGAGCGCGCGGCTCCAGGCGTGCACCGCGCGGATCGCCTCGCGCTGCGGGCGCGGCAGGATGGCGAAGGCGACGCCGAAGTTGCTGCGGCGGCGCATCACCGGGGAGGTCTCCACGTCAGCCGCCGATCCCGAGGCATGCCGCCGCCGCGATGCGCGCGCGCGCCAGCCCGCCCAGGTGCGGGCGGTCGTGGATCACGTCCTGCCCGCGCCGGAGCACGGCGCGCAGCACGGTGCTTCCCCCCGCGACGGTCGCGCGGAGCTGGATCGAAAGCCCGAACGGCACCCGCCGCACGATGCCGCGGCCGCGCTCGAACAGCTCTTCGGTGGCGCGGCACTCGTGCTCGATCAGCCGGGTGACCGGCTCGGCTTGCGAGGGATCCCCCAGCCGCTCGCGGGCCACGCCGAAGCGGGCGAGATCCTCGAGCGGAAGGAAGAGACGGCCCCGGGCGAGATCGGTCCCGAGATCCTGCCAGAAGTTCGTGAGCTGGAGCGCGGTGCAGAGGGCGTCCGACTCGGCGAGCGCGGGCGCGTCTTCGACGCCGTAGAGCGCGAGAACCATCCGCCCGATCGTGTTCGCTGAGCCGCGGCAGTAGCCGAGCAGGTCGTCCCAGGTCGGAAACACCGCGTCGCGCGCGTCGGCGCGAAAGGCCTCGAGCAGGTCGAACAGCGGCTCGGCGGGAAGCTGGTGGCGGTCGAGCGCGTCGGCCAGCGCGAGGAGGATCGGATCGGGAGGGTATCCCTCGATGGCTCGGTGGAGATCCGCCTCGATCTGGTCCAGGCGCTCCAGCCGGTCCGCCGTGGGACGCTCGGCGTCCGCGACGTCGTCGGCGATCCGCGCGAAGGCGTAGATCGCGGCCAGCGCCTGGCGGCGGTCGTGCGACAGGAACCAGGAAGCGACCGGGAAATTCTCGTAGTGCCGCCGCGCGATGGCCTCGCAGGCCTGGTACGCGAGATGGAGCGGCGTGGGATCGGTTGGCCGTCCGCCCGGCGCGTCCGTGTCGATGCGCTCGAGCGGCGGGGGAGGTTCCAGCATCGCTGCCTCCAGGAAGGGGATGCGCTCGGGCCAGTAGAGCATGCGTCCCGAGGAAGCGTCAAGGCGCGCGGGATCGGCTTGGCCCTCGCCGGCATGCTATGCTTCCCGGCGCGAAATCGAGACGGTTTCGCCACAACCAGGGAGGACTTCCATGAGACGCATCCTCTTGTATCTACTTCTCGCCGCCGCCGTTCTCGCGGTCGCGGCTCCCGCGCAGGCCCAGCACCGGCGCTATCGCGATTACGATCGGCCCCGCTCCAGCTCCGTGGAAGGGCAGACGATCGCCACCATCCACCTCGGCCTCTCCTCGCCCACGGGCGACTTCGACACCTTCTTCAACTCCGGGCTCGGCTTCGGCGGCTCGATCGCCTACGGCGTGAGCCGGAGCGTGCTCCTCTCCTTCGAGCTCTCGCACCACGACTTCGGCGGCGAGCTGCCGCGCGACGACGCCTCCGTGACGCCGATGACGTTCAACGCGGCGTACGTGTTCCCGACGGGGGGCAGCGTGGTCCCGTGGGCCGGTGGGGGGATCGGCGCCTACGGCCACCACGAGCGGATCGAGGACGGCATCTCCCCCGGCGTCGACTTCGACGACTCGGAGACCGCCTTCGGATACAACCTGGGCGCCGGGATCGGCGGCCCGATCGCGCGGCGCACGCTGCTGGGCGGCGGCTTCCGCTTCCACCACGTGGACGGCGACCGCCTGCTCGAGGCGAACTTCTGGACGTTCCAGGTGGGCCTGGGATTCATGCTGTAGTGCGGAGGACGCGGCGGGTGTAGGCTGAACCCGCTGCCGGCGCTTTTTGCGGAGGGCTCGTTCCATGTGCTCCCGTTCCGTCCTGCTCGTCGCGTCCTCACTCGTTCTCGGCTGCCTGGCGCTGCCCTCGACGTCCCTGGCGGGCTACGGCCCGGCCCCGGCGGCCCCGCGAGTCGGGGCGCCCTGGATCCAGATCTACGCCGCCGGCTCCGCGGACATGGGCCGGATCTCCGGTGAATCGGCCCTGGGGTACGGCATCTCGCTCTTGTGGCGGGCGTCGGACCGCTGGTCGCTCGGCATGAGCGCGACCCGGCTCGCCCACGATCGGGAGAACGTGACGCCGCTCGCCCTTGGATTTGCGTACGGCCCGAAGGGCGACCGGACCTTCCGTCCCTCGTTCGAAGCCGGCCTGTCCTACTACCGGTTCACCGCAACCTCCGCGGTCGACAACCCTCTGGGCCTGGCCAGCTCCGGCAATCCGCGCGACCGGTTTCCCGATTCCGGTCATGAATCGGTGTCGAGCCGCGCGGCCGGAGGCTATTTCGGTCTGGCGGCGGAGCGCACGCTGACCTCGCATCTCGGCCTCATGGCCGGAGCGCGCGGATACTTCTGGTCGGGGCGAAGCGGATCGCACGGCTGGGATGGTCTGGCGGAGGGACGGGCGGGGCTGAGCTATCGGTTCTGAAGGGGCTGAGCTACCGGTTCCGAGCTGACGCGGACCCGCCGGGGTGCGTCTACCGCACCCGGCGCTTCCGATTCTGCGCGAAGTCCACGAAGAGGTAGCTGCCGAGGTCTTCCAGGTCGGAGAAGTAGGCGCGGCCCTTGTTGAGCTGCGTGAAGCGCTCGACGAACCGGACGAGATACGGATCCTGCGTCACCATGAAGGTGGTGATCGGGATCCGTTTTCTTCGGCACTGCACCGCCTCGTCCAGGGTCTTGTTCACGATCTTGGGGTCGAGGCCGAAGGCGTTCTTGTAGAAGCGCCCATTCTCGAAGATGGCCGACGGCTTGCCGTCGGTGATCATGAAGATCTGCTTGTTCACGTGCTTCTGCCGCGACAGGATCTGCTGCGCCAGCTGGAGCCCCGCTTTCGTGTTCGTGTGGTACGGCCCCACCGAGACGTAGGGAATGTCCCGCAGCTTCACCTCCCACGCGTCGTCGCCGAAGAGCACCACCGAGAGCGAGTCCTTGGGGTACTGCGTCGTGATCAGCTCGGCCAGCGCCAGGGCCGCCTGCTTCGCCGGGGTGATCCGGTCCTCGCCGTAGAGGATCATCGAGTGGCTCACGTCGATCAGGAGCACCGTGGCGCAGCTGGAGAGGTGCTCCGTTTCGTAGACCTCGAGGTCGTCCTCGGTGAGCCGGAGCCCCTCGTCGGGGTAGCTGCCGCGCTGGCGGCGCATCGAGTTCCGCACGCTGGAGAGGAAGTCGATGTCGGAGACCGCGTCGCCGAACGCGTAGGGGCGCGTCTCGGTGATCTTCTCGCCGCCCGAACCGGTGCGGGGCACGCGGTGCTCGCCGGCGGAATCCTTCGCGAGCGAGGCGAAGATCCGGTCGAGGGAGTCCTTCCGGATCATCCGCTCGCCCTTCTTCGTGAGGACGTTCTTCCCGTCCACCTCCTGGATCGCCTCCTGCTCTTTCAGCTGTTTCTTGAAGTCCTCGATCGAGAACTTCTGGTTGAAGAAGCCGAAGCGCTCTCCCAGCTCCTCCAGGGCGCGCAGCGCCTCGTCCACGTTGCCGTCGGTCATGAGGAGAAGGCGGTGGTAGAGCGAGAGGAGATTCTTCAGGAACGCGAGGTTCTGCATCAGCCTCTCGTCCCAGCGCGCGTAGCGGAAGTCCATACGGAGTCCTAGGCCCGGAGGCCGGCGGCGGTCAGTCCTCCGCCTCCTCCGGCTTGCCGAGCATCGTGGAGAACATGTCGGTGTAGGCGAGCGCGGCGGTGTCGGTGCGCTCCTTGGCGAGAATCGAGTTCTGGTGCAGCGCCTCGAGCACGAACTCCATGCCGGTCGGGACCTCGGCCGGATCGCGCATCGGCAGGTAGCGCTTGGGCAGATCCTCCAGCCCGTTCACCGCGCCGAGCCGCTTGTGGAACTCCCGCGTCGGAAGCTCGTCCGAGATCTCCACCTTCTTCCCCTGGGCGAACCAGCGGAAGATCGGATCGTACTCGGACGCGGCGCCCTCCCCCTTCTCCTTCGCCTTGTAGGCGTCGGGGAAGTACTTGGTGAAGATCTCCTTCACGGCCTTGCCGATGAGGTGCTTGGCCACGGCGACCGCGCCCTCCTGCTCTCCTTCGTAGACCAGCTCCACCTTGCCCGTGATGGACGAGAGGGCGTGCTGCAGGTCGCAGACGCGGACCGCCATGCGCCGCTCGCCCGTCCGGATGGCGCGCCGCTCGGCGTTGGAGATGATGTTCTCGAGGAGCGCGATGGTCATGCGCACGCTCACGCCGCTCGACTGATCCACGTACGAGGACTTGCGCGCCTGGACGGCGACCATCTCCACCAGCTCGCGGATGTAGGGCGGCACGATGATCTCGATGCCGTCCTCGCGCTGCACCCACGCCTCCTGCTCGGTGACGCGCATGGCGTCCTCGATGGTGAAGGGGTAGTGGGTCATGATCTGCGAGGCGATCCGGTCGCGCAGCGGCGTGATGATGTTGCCGCGGTTCGTGTAGTCCTCGGGGTTGGCCGAGAAGACGATCTGGATGTCCAGCGGGAGCCGGATCGGGAAGCCGCGGACCTGGATGTCCTTCTCCTCGAGAATGTTCAGGAGACCGACCTGGATGCGGGGCTGCAGGTCGGGCAGCTCGTTGATGGCGAAGATGCCGCGGTTGGTGCGCGGGATGATGCCGTAGTGCATCACCTCGGGGTCGCTGTAGGAGCGCCGTTCGTTCGCCGCCTTGATCGGGTCGATGTCGCCGATCAGGTCGGCGATCGTCACGTCGGGCGTGGCGAGCTTCTCGCGATAGCGCTCCTCCCGCGGGATCCACCGCACGGCCACCTGATCCCCCTGCTCGGCCACGCGCCGCTTGCACGCGGGGCAGATCGGGTTCAGCGGATCGTCGTTCAGCTCGCAGCCGTCGATCGCGGGTACGAAATCGTCCAGGAAGCGGCCGAGCGAGCGGAGCAGCCGGGTCTTGGCCTGGCCGCGAAGCCCGAGGAGGATGAAGTCGTGCCCGCTCAGGATCGCGTTCTCGATCTGGGGGAGCACGGTTCGGTCGTAACCGACGATTCCGGGGAAGCGGTCGTCGTTCCGTTCCATGGCGGCAATCAGGTTGTGCCGCATCTCCTGCTTCACCGTCCGCGGCTTGTATCCGCTATCTCTAAGCTCTTTAATAGTTTGCGGCATTTTCATCGGCGGATCGGACCTCCTGATAGGGAGCGGCTCTAACTGCCTACTAGAGTACCGCTTTGGACGCTTCCGTCACAAGCGGGGAGCGGGCCGTGCTCGAATCGTTTCCTGCAAAATGAAGGTTGACTTTGCAGGCCATTCTGCCGAATAATATTCGGAAATGGCGCTCAGAGACCGAACCTCATTAGACAGCCCGGCCGACCTCGACCCGATCGACCGTCGAATCCTGGCGCTTCTCCAGCAGGATGCCAAGCGCTCCCAGGCCGACGTGGCCAAGGAGGTCGGGCTCACGGCGCCCTCGGTCAACGAGCGGATTCGGAAGCTCGAGCGGGCCGGCTTCATCCGCGGCTACGTCGCGCTCCTGGACGACCGGAAGCTGGGCTACGACATCACGGCGTTCGTCGAGGTCTTCGTCGAGCACCCCAAGTTCGAGACGCCCTTCATCGAGGCCGTCGCGGAGCTGGACGAAGTCCTCGAGTGCCACCATATCACCGGAGAGTTCTCGCTGCTCCTCAAGGTGAAGGTGACCGACATGGCGGCCTTCCGGCGCCTGTTGATCGAGAAGCTGAACACGATCCGCGGCGTGCGGCAGACCCGGACCGTGATGGTGCTGGACACGTGGAAGGAGCAGCACCGGATCAAAGTGGATTGATGCGGCCCCGGAGGGATCGATGCGGCACCGGATCGATCCCTGCGGGCCGAGCCGATCGATAGAAACGCGAACGAAACAAACCTCAGTCCGAACACCCGAAAGGAGCACGCCATGACCCCGACCGCCACCGGCACCTCGGTCCGCGTCACACCGGATCAGGTCCATGCCACGCTGGCCAGGCACATGCTGGCCGACGGCTTCGACTTCGTCCTCGACCTCGACAAGAGCCAGGGGGTCTGGCTGCACGATTCGCGCGGCAACAAGACCCTGATGGACTTCTTCTCCTTCTTCGCCTCGAACCCGGTCGGGATGAACCATCCCGGCATCAAGAGTCCCGAGTTCCAGGCGCGGCTGGTGAAGGCCGCCCTCCACAACGTCACCAACAGCGACGTCTACACCACGGAGATGGCGGAGTTCGTGGAGACGTTCGCGCGCCACGCCATGAAGGATGCCTTCGTGCACTCCTTCTTCGTGGCCGGCGGGACGCTGGGGATCGAGAACGCGCTCAAGGCGGCCTTCGACTGGAAGGTGCGCCAGAACTTCGCGCGCGGATGGCGCGAGGAGCGGGGCGCCAAGGTGCTCCACTTCGAGCAGGCCTTCCACGGCCGCTCCGGCTACACGCTGTCCCTGACGAACACCACCGATCCCCGGAAGACCGCCTACTTCCCGAAGTTCGACTGGCCGCGCGTCGCCAACCCCAAGGCCGAGTTCCCCCTCACCGAGGACCGGTTGAAGGACGTGAAGGCGCGCGAGGCGCTCGCGGTGGCCCAGATGGATCGCGCCTTCGAGCGCTACGGCGACGACATCGCCGCGATCATCATCGAGCCGATCCAGGGCGAGGGCGGCGACAACCACTTCCGCGCCGAGTTCTTCAAGGAGCTGCGCCGCTTCGCCGACGAGAAGGGCGCCATGCTCATCTTCGACGAGGTGCAGGCGGGCTTCGGGCTCACCGGCAAGTTCTGGGCGTACGAGCACTACGGCGTCAGCCCCGACATGGTCTGCTTCGGCAAGAAGGCCCAGATCTGCGGCTTCATCGCGAACAAGCGGATCGACGAGGTGAAGGACAACGTCTTCCACGTCTCCAGCCGCATCAACTCGACGTGGGGCGGCACGCTGGTGGACATGGTCCGGAGCCAGCGCTACCTGGAGATCATGGCCGAGGACCGGCTTCTGGAGAACGCCGCGGCGCGCGGCGCCGAGCTGCTCGCCGGACTCGAGGGCTTCGCCAAGGAGTTCCCCGAACACGTGATGAACGCGCGCGGCAAGGGCCTCATGTGCGCGTTCGACCTCCGCGACGGAGGGCTTCGCGACGCGGTGATCGCGAACGCCTACGCCGAGGGCGTGGTCGTCCTGGGCTGCGGCCCGACCTCGATCCGGTTCCGTCCGCCCCTCGTGATCTCGAAGGAAGAGATCGCGCAGGGTCTGGAGAAGTTCCGGTCGAGCATCAAGAAGGCGATCGGCCGCTAACACCGCGAGGCAGGTAGCGGCGCACCGGCGACGCAAGACGCCGGCGGCCGTGAATCAGGGGGGACGCCGCGCGAGCGGCGCCCCCCTTTCGTTTCCTGCTATAATTCTCGCAGGCAGCACGGAAGCTCCGCCGAAAACGCTCCGCCGGGCTACGGGACCGAGACACCCATGCGCCGCACCTCCGAACGGTTCGCTCCCTTTGCTGTCGCGCTCCTTCTTGGGGCATGGCCCGGAGTCGCCTCCGCGCGCACCGCCCGCGAGACGATCGCCTACGTTCCCGCCGCCATCTGGGGTGACTACCTCGAGCCCGCCACCGGCGGACTGGGGCTGGTCGCGCACGCGATCTACTGGTTCGAGGGCGCCGATTCGTCGATGGGACGCGTCCTGGGCGATCTCGAGCGCTACCAGGCTGACGACGCCAAGGCCGCTCCGCGCGAGCCGCTCGTCGCGTTCGTCGGCCGCTACGCGGCCTATCCGTCCACCACGCTCGCGCCCGGCGTGGCCGTCATGGATACAACCGGGGCCCTGGTCTCCGATTTCCCGAGAGCGCGGAGCTACGCGTGGAGCCCGGACGGACAGCGCCTGGTCGTGCTCTTTGCCCGTGAAGCGCTGCCGCCCGGCCGAGGGAGTCGGGCCGCGCGCGGTCGGGCCGCGGGCGGCGGCCGTCCCGCCGGGAGCGCCCGCCTCGCGAAGGCCGCGACCCGCTACCGGCCGGGGATTTCGGTGTGGGATCGCCAGGACGGCTCGGTGCGCTCCTTCGCGCGCTGGCCCTCGCGCGCGGCGTGGGCCGGGAACGACTCGCTCCTGCTCCAGTTCCCGGATAGCGTCCTGGTGCTCGACGCCCGCACCGGGAAGACCGATCGCACCGGCCACAACGGAACCGTCGTCTCCAGCGATTCCCGCTACGCGCTATGGCCCGGCGAGGATGGGGAGAACACGCGGGTATTCGAGGAAGAGAGCGGCCAGCGGATCACCGACGCGGTGTTCGGCCCGTTCCAGCGGTCCGGAAAAGGGCAGATCCGGTCGGCGTTCTGGGTGCGCGGCCGGGGCGCCGGCCACCTGATGGTCGTCTCCGGCTGCGACGGGATCCAGTTTCCGGAGCCGTCCTGCCGGACGCGCGTGATCGACGTGGAGACCCTCCAATCCGTCGCCTCGTTCCGGGGCGAAGCGCTCGGCCCCACCGCCGATGAGCGCGGGGTCGTGGTGTTCCGGCGCGACCTGGGGAGGCTGGAATATCACGACCTGAGGCCGGTCGCGCGGGAGAGGTCCCTGGCCGCCGGAGAACGCCGGGACGACGCCGAAGCGCGCGGCGAGCGGTCACGCCGGGACGCGGCCCAGGAGGGCGGCGACCGGGCACGTCGGGACGACCCAGAACGCCGCGAGCCGCCGTCGGAGGACAGCGGCTCGGAATCCGGGGAGTTCCACTAGGCGACCCCGTCCTGCGCCAGGGTGCCAGAGCTCTAGCTAGTTCTTCGTAACGAGATCCGCG